>CAYIRZ010000333.1:0-3737 GCA_964365845.1 uncultured Streptomycetaceae bacterium | reverse complement strand
ATCGCCTCGATCCCCGCCAATGAGCCGATAGCGCTCTATCGCCAGGACAAGTTCATCGACCTCTGCCGCGGGCCGCATGTGCCCTCGACCGGAAAACTCAAGGTATTCAAGCTGATGAAGCTCGCCGGCGCCTACTGGCGCGGGGATTCGAAGAACGAGATGCTGCAGCGGATCTACGGCACGGCGTGGACCAAAAAGGAAGACCAGGACGCCTATTTACACCGCCTGGAAGAGGCTGAAAAGCGCGATCATCGCCGCCTCGGCCGCGGTCTCGACCTGTTTCACCAGCAGGACGAGGCGCCGGGCATGGTGTTCTGGCATCCCAAGGGCTGGGTGATCTGGCAGGTGATCGAGCAGTACCTGCGCCAGGTCGTGCGTGACGCCGGCTACCTCGAAATCCGCACGCCGCAGATCATGGATCGCTCGCTGTGGGAGCGCTCGGGGCACTGGGAAAACTTCCGCGAGAACATGTTCACCACCGAATCGGAATCGCGCGACTACGCGGTCAAGCCGATGAACTGTCCCGGCCACATCCAGGTGTTCAACCAGGGCATCAAGAGCTACCGCGACCTGCCGCTGCGGCTCGCCGAGTTCGGCTCCTGTCACCGCAACGAGCCTTCGGGCGCGCTGCACGGACTGATGCGGGTGCGCAATTTCGTGCAGGACGACGCGCATATTTTTTGCAGCGAAAGCCAGGTGCAGGGGGAAGTCAGCCAGTTTATCCGCCTGTTGCAGCAGGTCTACGCCGATTTCGGCTTCAACGACATTCTGGTCAAGCTTTCGCTGCGGCCGGCCAAACGCGTCGGCAGCGACGAGCAGTGGGACCGGGCCGAAGCCGCGCTCGACGCGTCGCTCAAAAACATGGGCCTGCCGTTCGAGGTCCAGCCGGGCGAGGGGGCGTTCTATGGCCCCAAGATCGAGTTTTCGCTCAAGGACAGCCTGGGACGGGTCTGGCAGTGCGGCACCATGCAGCTTGATTTTTCGATGCCGGGACGGCTGGGGGCCGAATATGTAGCCGAAGACAACACCCGCAGGGTGCCGGTGATGCTGCACCGGGCGATCCTGGGCTCGCTGGAGCGCTTTATCGGCATCCTGATCGAGCATTACGCGGGCGCCATGCCGGTGTGGCTGGCGCCAGTGCAGGCCGTGGTCATGAATATCTCCGAACATCAGGCCGACTATGCCAGGCAGGTCGCAAAAGAACTCGAAATAGCCGGTTTTCGCGCCGAGGCCGACTTGAGGAATGAGAAGATTTCCTATAAAATTCGGGAACATAGTTTGCAAAAGCTGCCGTACCAGGTCGTCGTAGGCGACAAGGAGGTGGCTGCGTTAATGGTTGCTGTGCGCACCCGCAAGGGTGAAGACCTGGGGCAAATGGCCCTGAAGGACTTTATTTCCCGTCTCAAAACCGAGGCGGGGGAGAAAGGTCGTGCGGCTTAAGATGGACAAAACAAGGGAGTTTTTCTAATAGCTAAGGAAGAAGAAGCACGGATCAACGGTGAGATTAACGCGCCGGAGGTTCGACTCATTGGCGCCAATGGGGAGCAGGTCGGAATTGTGAGTCTGGCTGCCGCCAACAAGCTGGCAGAGGAAGCCGAACTGGACCTTGTGGAAATCGCACCCACGGCCAGTCCGCCGGTTTGCCGCATCATGGATTTCGGGAAATTCAAGTACCGTGAGAGCAAAAAGCGGCACGAGGCGAAACTCAAACAGAAGCAGATCGTCGTCAAGGAGATCAAGTTCCGTCCGGGAACCGACGAAGGCGATTATCAGATCAAGTTGCGCAATCTGATCCGTTTTCTCGATGAAGGCGACAAGACGAAGATCACCCTGCGCTTCCGCGGACGCGAGATGGCGCATCAGGAAATCGGGTTCCGGTTGCTCGATCGGGTGAAAGGCGATCTTGATCCGTATGGCGTAGTCGAGCAGTTTCCGAAGATGGAAGGCCGGCAGCTCATCATGGTGCTGTCGCCGAAGAAGAGTGGCAAACCCCCGCAGGCTGGGGTGAAAGCCGAGGCGGTGCCGAACAAGGCGGCGCCCGGAGCGCCCAAAGCCAAGGCCGCGGTGAAGAAGACCGAGGCTGCGGCGCCGCTGGCAGACGCGGTGGCGGCCGCCGGGGTTGAAAAGAAGTAACCAGAAGAAGTAGTTGTCCGGGTTTTTACGAAGTCCCTCCGCAATGAAGGGCACCCGGCGCTAGGCTAAAACAGGAGTCGTCATGCCGAAGATGAAAACCAAGAGCGGCGCTGCGAAGCGCTTCAAGAAAGTGGGAAATGGCAAGTTCAAGCGCGCCAGCGCGAATTTGCGCCATATCCTGACCAAGAAATCGACCAAGCGCAAACGTCACCTGCGCGGCACCACCAACGTGCACGCGTCGAACGCACGTTCCGTGCGCGCCATGCTGCCGAACTAAGGGAGATCAGCCATGCCAAGAGTCAAACGTGGTGTAGTCGCCCGCGCCAGCCATAAGAAAGTGCTGCAGCAGGCCAAGGGATTCCGTGGCCGCCGCAAGAGCGTATTCCGCATTGCCAACGAAGCGGTGATGCGCGCCGGGCAGTATGCCTATCGCGACCGCCGCAACAAGAAGCGCGTGTTCCGCTCGCTGTGGATTGCACGCATCAACGCCGCCGTGCGCGAGCACGGCATGACCTACAGCGTTTTCATGAACGGGCTGAAGAAGGCCGAGATCGCCGTCGATCGCAAGGTGCTTGCCGACATTGCGGTGCTCGACAAGCCGGCGTTCAGCAAGTTCGTCGAAAAGGCCAGGGCCAGCCTCGGCGCCTGAACCATAGCGTAGAGAAAAGGAGGCTGGCGTGGCCTCCTTTTTTTTCTCCGTCATTCCGGAACGTCCGATGCAAGACCTTGATCTGATTGTAAATGAAGCGCTCGCCCTGTTCGCGGGCACCGCTGACGCCGACAAACTCGAGCAGGCGAAGGCGCGCTATCTCGGCAAGTCCGGCGCGCTGACTGAGTTCCTGAAGGGGCTGGGCAAGCTGCCTGCGGCGGAACGTCCGGCCATGGGCAGCCGCATCAACGCCGCCAAGGAAAAACTCGAAACCGCATTGCGCGAGCAGCGCGAAAAAATCCAGTCCCACAAGCTCGAAGCCAAACTCAGGGAAGAAGCGCTCGACGTGACGTTGCCGGGCCGCGGCCCGGGGCGCGGCGGGCTGCACCCGGTGACGCGCACGCTGGAGCGCATCGAAACGCTGTTCCGCTCGATGGGGTTCGAAGTCGCCGACGGCCCCGAGATCGAAACCGACTACTACAATTTCACTGCGCTCAACCAGCCGGAGAACCATCCGGCGCGCTCCATGCATGACACCTTTTATCTGGACGACGGCAAGCATTTGCTGCGCACTCATACTTCGCCGATCCAGATCCGTTACATGGAACAACGCCGGCCGCCGGTCAAGATCATCGCGCCCGGGCGGGTCTATCGCGTCGATTCCGATGCGACCCATTCGCCGATGTTCCACCAGATCGAAGGGCTGTGGATCGACGAGCACATCACGTTTGCGAATCTGAAGGGCGTGCTGGCGGATTTCTTCGGATGTTTTTTCGAGCGCGACGATCTGAAGCTGCGCTTCCGGCCGTCTTTCTTCCCCTTTACCGAGCCGTCAGCGGAGATCGACATGAGCTTCGGCGACGGCTGGCTGGAAGTCGGGGGGTGCGGCATGGTGCATCCGAACGTCCTGCGCAACGTCAATATCGACCCCGAGCAGTACCAGGGCTTCGCGTTC
>CAYIRZ010000332.1:0-3741 GCA_964365845.1 uncultured Streptomycetaceae bacterium | reverse complement strand
AGGCACCGGATTTTGATTCCGGCATTCGTAGGTTCGATCCCTACCTCCCCAGCCATCATTCGGGTGGAGGCGGCGGCAAGGTCGGCGCGGTCTCTGAAAGCCACTAGGACAAGCGGGAATTTGGCGTACGAGGTGCAAGGTTGGCTTACGACAGGTTGATGGTATTTTCCGGCAACGCTATCCCGAAACTTGCCGAGGATGTGGTCGATCACCTGCACATCCATCTCGGGCGCGCCAAGGTTGGGCGTTTCAGCGATGGCGAGGTGATGATCGAGATTCTCGAAAACGTGCGCGGCAAGGACGTTTTCGTGCTGCAGTCGATCTGCCAGCCGACCAACGACAATCTGATGGAACTGCTGGTGATGGTCGATGCCCTGAAGCGCGCCTCGGCCGGGCGGGTGACCGCGGCGATTCCGTACATGGGCTATGCGCGGCAGGACCGCCGGCCAAGTTCGGCGCGGGTGCCGATCACCGCCAAGGTGGTGGCCAACATGATGACCAGCGTCGGCGTCGACCGCGTGATGACGATGGATCTGCACTCGGAGCAGATCCAGGGATTTTTCGACATCCCGGTGGACAACATTTATTCGGCGCCGATCATGCTGGGCGACGTGTGGAAACACGATTACCAGAATCTAGTCGTGGTGTCTCCCGACGTCGGCGGCGTGGTGCGGGCCCGTGCCCTGGCGAAGCGGCTGGAAGCCGATCTTGCCATCATCGACAAACGCCGGCCGCGGCCGAACGTGGCCACCGTGATGAACATCATCGGCGAAGTCGAGGGCCGCACCTGCGTCATCGTGGACGACATGGTGGACACGGCGAACACGCTGTGCGAGGCGGCGGGCGCGCTGAAGAAGCAGGGCGCGGAGAAAGTCCTTGCCTATTGCACGCACGCGGTGCTGTCGGGCAAGGCGATAGAGCGTATTTCCAATTCGGCGCTCGATGAGGTGGTGGTGACCGATACCATCCCGCTGCGCGAGGACGCCAGGAACTGCAGCCGTATCCGCGTGCTGACGGTGGCGAGCCTGCTGGCGGAAACCATGCGCCGCATCAGCACCGAGGATTCGGTCAGTTCGCTCTTCGTCGAATAGCGAACTGACGTAATGATGAACGATGAACGATGAATTGTTGAATAAAGGTTTTAGTTCCGCATTGTTTTTTAACCCCGGGGGGCTCTGGTCGCGGACCTCCCGTTATTCAGGAGAGTGAAATGAAGATCGAAGTCACTGCATTTCCGCGTACGAAACAGGGCACGGGTGCGAGCCGCCGCCTGCGTACCAGCGGACGCGTGCCCGGCGTGATTTACGGGGCAAACAAACCAGCGCAGGCGATCGAGCTCGATCAGAATGCGCTGTTGCGGCATTTGAAGCTGGAAGCTTTCCACGCCACGATCCTCGACATGACGGTCGAAGGCGACAAGGATCAGGTGCTGCTGCGCGATTTCCAGATGCATCCCTGGAAACCCATAGCCCTGCATGTTGATTTTCAGCGCATCGACAAGAACAAGAAGATCCATATGAAAGTGCCGTTGCACTTTACCAATGTCGACATGTGCCAGGCCGTCAAGCTGGAAGGCGGCATGGTGCAGCACGTCATGAACGAAATCGACATTCAGTGCTTGCCCGGAGATCTGCCCGGATTCATCGAGGTCGATCTCAAGGACATGAAGCTCGGCGATTCGCTTCATATCAGCGACCTGGCGCTGCCCAGGGGTGTCGAGCCGCTGTCCAAGCTCAAGCACGACAATCCCGCGGTGGTGGCGGTACAGCTGCCTAAGGTAGCGGTGGTCGAGGAAGAGGCTGCTGTTGCTGCGCCGGTCACCGAGATTACCGGCCAGGTTCTGCCCGAAGCTGGAGCAGCGGAAGGCGAGAAGAAGGAAGGCGAGAAGAAGGAGGCGGGCAAGAAGGAGGCGGGCAAGAAGGAACCCGAGAAGAAAGAGGCGGGCAAGTAGGAATAAGCCGCATTGTCCGGTTCACAACAGGCCCGCCATGTTCTGCACGATATGGCGGGTTTTTTGTTGACCGTTTAATGCAACAGCCTTTAACCGCCGATGAATGCCGATTAACGCCGATGAGTTATTTTCAATACTGACAGCCTGAAGATGAAACTCGTCGTCGGGCTCGGCAATCCGGGAAAAAAATACGAGGCGACGCGCCACAATGCCGGCTGCTGGTGGGTCGAGCGGCTGGCGCACGCTGCCCGCGTCGAACTGCGCGAATCGGCGCGTTACCACGGCCGTGCGGGCAAGCTGGCAAGCCCGCACGAAATCTGGCTGCTCCTGCCGGACACCTACATGAACGAGAGCGGGCGCGCGGTTGCGGCATTGGCCGGTTTCTACAAAATCGAGCCCGGCGAAATCCTGGTGGCGCATGACGAACTCGACCTGCCGCCGGGAATCGCCAGGCTCAAGAAAGGTGGCGGCACCGGCGGGCATAACGGTCTGAATGACATTGCGGCGCGGCTGGGTACCAAGGATTTCTGGCGCCTGCGGCTCGGCATCGGTCATCCGCGCGACAACGCGGCGACGGAACAGGAGGTGGTCGACTACGTGCTGCACAAGCCGGGTGCGGCAGACCGCACCGCGATCGTAGACGCGATTGCCGTTAGCCTGGAAGTCTGGCCGCTACTTGCCGGCGGCAAACACGAAGCGGCGATGCTCAAGCTGCATACTAAAACCCAGGCAAGCGGTGAGCAGTAAGCGGTGAGCAGTCGTTCCCGTCGCTGAATTTACCGCTCGCCGCTTACCGTTTACTGCTTACCATCCTATGAGCCTAAAATGCGGTATCGTTGGTTTGCCCAACGTCGGCAAATCCACGCTGTTCAACGCGCTGACCAAGTCCGGCATCGCGGCCGAAAATTATCCGTTCTGCACCATCGAGCCCAACGTCGGCATCGTCGAGGTGCCCGACCCGCGATTGCACAAGCTGGCGGGACTGGCCAAACCGGAAAGAGTGCTGCCCGCGGTGGTCGAATTCGTCGACATCGCCGGCCTGGTTGCCGGCGCTTCCAAGGGCGAGGGCCTGGGCAACCAGTTTCTGGCCAATATCCGCGAGACCGATGGGATCATCAACATGGTGCGCTGCTTCGTCGACGACAACGTGGTGCACGTGGCCGGCAAGGTCGATCCGATATCGGACATCGAGACCATACACACCGAGTTAGCGCTCGCCGATCTTGCGACGGTGGAAAAGGCGATTCAGCGCGCCGGTAAAACCGCCAAAGCCGGCGACAAGAAATCGAGCAAGCTGGTCAGCTTGCTCGATGAGGTGAAACAGCACCTGGACCAAGCTTTGCCGGTGCGTAGCCTCGTGCTCGATGCTCAGCAACTGGAATTGCTGAAGCCGCTATGCCTGATGACTGCGAAACCATGCATCTATGTGGCTAACGTTGACGAGCATGGGTTCGTCAATAATCCGCTGCTGGATCGGGTACGAGAATTTTCCGCCCGGGAAAATTCTCCGGTGGTCGCGATTTGCGCCGCGCTCGAAGCTGAAATCGCCGAATTGTCGGACGAGGACAAACTAGTATTCCTTGCCGACGTGGGCCTGGAAGAACCGGGCCTCAATCGCCTGGTCCGCGCCACCTACGAACTGCTTGGGCTGCAGACTTATTTCACCGTCGGCCCGAAGGAAGTGCGGGCGTGGACCATACACAAAGGCGATACCGCGCCGCAGGCGGCGGGCGCGATCCACACCGATTTCGAAAAAGGCTTCATCCGCGCCGAAGTGATCGCCTACGACG
>CAYIRZ010000331.1:0-3742 GCA_964365845.1 uncultured Streptomycetaceae bacterium | reverse complement strand
GACCAGCATGTATCTGCGCAACCTGATGGCGATCGACACCGAGGAGATGATCCGCGCGCAGCCGGTCGATGCCGTGGTGCTGATCGGCGGCTGCGACAAGACGGTGCCGGCGCTGCTGATGGGCGCGGCCAGCGCCAACGTGCCGGCCATCATGCTGGTGACCGGACCGATGATCACGGGCGACCACAAGGGCGAGCGGCTCGGGGCGTGCACCGACTGCCGCCGTTTCTGGGCGCGCTTCCGCGCGGGCGACATCTCGGAGCAGGAGATCGGCGAGGTGAACAATAAACTTGCGCCCAGCGCCGGCACCTGCATGGTGATGGGCACGGCCAGCACCATGGCCTTGTGCACCGAGGCAATGGGCATGATGTTGCCCGGCGGCGCGTGCATCCCGGCAGTGATGTCGGATCGCCTGCGCAACGCCGAGGCGACCGGCGCGCGCGCCGTGGCGCTGGCCAGGGAACGGCTTACGCCGCAAAAGATCATGACGCCGGACGCGTTCGAGAACGCGCTTACCGTGCTGCTGGCGATCGGCGGCTCGACCAATGCCATCGTGCACCTGGCGGCGATGGCGGGGCGGCTCGGTATCGAAATCGATCTCGACGCTTTCGACCGGATGGGGCGTGAGACGCCGGTGCTGGTCGACCTCAAGCCGACCGGCCAGCATTACATGGAGGATCTCTACAAGGCTGGAGGACTTGTAGAGATCCTTAGACAAATCAATAAGTTATTGAATAAGGATGCTCTCACGGTGACGGGCCGCACACTGGGCGAGAACATCGCGGCAGCGCTGCCCGGCTGGAAACAGTCGGTCGTGCGGCCGTTCAGGGACCCGATATTCAAGGGCGGCAGCATCGCGGTGCTGCGCGGCAACCTCGCCCCGGGCGGCGCGATCATCAAGCAGGCGGCGGCCACTCCGGCGCTGATGCGGCACGAAGGCCGTGCCGTCGTGTTCACCTCCCTCGAAGACCTGGCCGGGCGGATCGACGATCCGAAGCTCGATGTGAACGCCGACGACATCCTCGTTCTGCAGAACGCGGGGCCGCAGGGCGCGCCGGGCATGCCGGAGGCGGGATATCTGCCGATTCCCAGGAAACTTGCCCAGAAGGGCGTCAAGGACATGGTGCGCATCTCGGACGCGCGCATGAGCGGCACCGCTTTCGGCGCCATTGTGCTGCACGTAACGCCGGAGTCGGCCATCGGCGGGCCGCTGGCGCTGGTACAGAACGGCGACCGCATCCGGCTCGACGTGCCGAACCGCAGGCTCGATCTGCTGGTTTCCGAAACCGAACTGGCGGCGCGCCGCAAGCTGTGGAAGAAGCCGCGCCCGCGTAAAGAGGATGCACGCGGCTACCGCAGGCTCTTTTTGGACACGGTCACTCAGGCTGACCAGGGCTGCGACTTCGATTTTCTCGCGGAGCAGTGTACAATCCGCATCCCGCGCACGCGCAGGAAGTAAGCGGGAAGCAAGCGGCGCAGGACCTAGCAGTCTGTTCATTAGTGCTTTTCATTTCAGGAGTTTGTCGGGGCTAAGTCCGACAAACTCCTGGTGTTTCCGTTTTCATCAATCCGAGGTCACAGCAGCATGCCCCGTTCCAAACGCATAGCGCAGCGGCGTTTTGTCGTTCGCAAATCATCCATACACGGGCGCGGCGTATTCGCGCTCACGCATATTGCCAAGGGCAGCCGCCTGATCGAGTACACCGGCGAGCGCATCAGCCACGAAGAGGCCGACGAGCGCTACGCCGAGGAGCAGGAGAACTCTCCGCACACCATGTTGTTCGCGGTCGATGACGAAACGGTGATCGACGCGACCCGCCGCGGCAGTTCGGCGCGCTGGCTTAACCATTCGTGCGCATCGAATTGCGAGGCGGTGGACGAGGAAGGCAGGATTTTCATCGAGACGACCCGCAACATCCGCCCGGGCGATGAGCTGACCTATGACTACAACCTGATTCTCGACGAACCGCATACGCCCGCGGTCAAGCGGGCGCATTCCTGCTACTGCGGCAAGCGGCAATGCCGCGGCACCATACTCGGCAGGAAGCGGTGATCGAAAAGCAGTGATGAGTTATGAGTGATGAGTGATGAGTAGTGGGCGGGATGGTTGTTGCTCACCCATTACCCTTCTCGGTTGCGCATCCAGTTGCGGTTGATCATGGCAACGCCTGCAATCGCGATGGCCATGCCGGCCAGCGCCGGCGATGACAGTTTCTCGTCGAATATCAGGTAAGCCATCAGGGCGGTGACCGCCGGCGTGAGATAGAACAGGCTGGACACCCGGGTGGCGGCGCCGCGCGCGATGAGCCGGAACAGCAGGCTGATGGCGCCCACCGACAATATCAGCACCAGCCAGCCCAGCGCGAACAGGAATTCCCCGGTCCATTCGATCCGCATCGACTCGGTAACCAGCGCCAGCGGCAGCAGCAGCGTGAATGCCGCGGCGAACTGGATCACCGAGCCGCTGCGCGCATCGAAGCTCGGGCAGTGGCGTTTCTGGTAGAGCGTGCCGAAAGTGATGCTGAACAAGGCGATGAATGCCAGCAGGAGGCTGCCGGCGGTCAGCCCCTGCAGCGACATTTTCTGCCAGACGACCAGGGTCACCCCGGCCAGTCCCAGCGCCAGCCCCGTCCATTGGAGTGAGGTGACCCGCTCACCCAGCATGCGGCCGGCAATGGATGCGGTGAGCAGAGGCTGCATGCCGACGATGAGCGCCGCGACACCCGCAGACATGCCGTGGTGTATCGCGCTGAATACGCCGCCGAGATAGCCGCCGTGAATCAGCGCGCCGGCAATGGCGATGTGCAAAGTGTCGTTTGCGGTGGCAGGCCAGGACGTACGCGCCATCAAGGCGAACGGCAGCATGATCACGAGCACGCAGGCAAAACGCAGGGACAGGAAAGTCAGCGGCTCGGCGTAGGGCAGGCCGAGCTTGGCGCCAATGAAGCCACTGCTCCACAGCACGACGAACAATACCGGCACGCTCAGAGCAACCGGGGCCTGCGCCGGGGTCATGCCGCTCGCGCGGCGCGTTTCCTCTCGTGCTCCAGCAGGAATCGCTTGCGGATGCGGATCGACTTCGGTGTGATCTCGACCAGTTCGTCGTCGGCGATGAATTCCACCGCTTTTTCGAGCGTGAGTTCGATCGCCGGGACGAGGCGCACGGCCTCGTCGGTGCCGGACGCGCGCACGTTGGTCAGCTGCTTGCCCTTGATCGGGTTGACCACGAGATCGTTGTCGCGCGAATGGATGCCGATGACCATGCCTTCGTACAGCACGTCACCGGGCGAGACAAACATGCGGCCGCGCTCCTGCAGTTTCCACAGCGCATAAGCCACCGCGCTGCCGCTGTCCTGGCTGATCAACACGCCGTTGCGGCGTTCTTCCATTTCGCCTTTCACCGGGCCGTAGTCGTCGAAAACATGGCTGGCCAGTCCCGTGCCGCGCGTGAGCGTGAGGAATTCGCCCTGGAAGCCGATCAGCCCGCGCGCCGGAATGCGGTATTCGAGCCGCACGCGGCCCTTGCCGTCGGATTGCATGTCCTGCAGGTCGCCGCGGCGCGCGCCCAGCGCTTCCATGACGGCGCCCTGGTTCGTTTCCTCGACATCCACCGCCAGCATCTCGAATGGCTCGCATTTGACGCCGCTGATTTCCTTGATCAGGACGCGCGGGCGCGACACCGCCAGCTCGTAGCCCTCGCGGCGCATGTTTTCGATCAGGATGGAGAGGTGCAGCTCGCCGC
>CAYIRZ010000330.1:0-3742 GCA_964365845.1 uncultured Streptomycetaceae bacterium | reverse complement strand
GTTCCAAATCGGCGATAAGATCGTCCGGGTCTTCCAGCCCGATATGCAGCCGGAGCGTGGGACCATCGGGTTTCCAGCGGGTGGCGGTGCGGTTTTTCTCGATGCGCGCCACCGTGACGAGGCTTTCATAGCCGCCCCAGCTCGAGCCGATGCCGAAAAGTTCCAGCGCGTCGACGAAAGCGGCCACTGCCTTGTCGCTCGCCAGATTGAGCACGAACGAGAACAGCGACGCTGCGCCTTCGAAATCGCGTTTCCAGATCTTATGGCCGGGGTCGCTCGGCAGCGCCGGATAGAGCACGCACTTCACCTCCGGCCGTGATTCGAGCCACAGCGCGATCCTGACGGCATTCGCCATCTGCTGCTTCATGCGCACGCCGATGGTGCGGAAGCCACGCAGCGCCAGATAGCAGTCTTCGGGGCTGACGCTGAAACCGAAATCGGCGACGGCCCTGCGCACCGGCAGCCAGTATTTCTCGTTGGTGACGATGATGCCCATCATGACATCGGAGTGGCCGACGATGTACTTGGTCGCGGCGTGTATCGACACGTCGACGCCGTGTTCGAACGAGCGAAAAAAATACGGTGTGCCCCAGGTGTTGTCGGCGAGCACCGGCAGGCCGTGCGCGTGCGCGACCGCGGCGATCGCCGGAATGTCCTGCATTTCGAAAGTGAGCGAGCCCGGCGTTTCGCAGAACACGGCCCGGGTATTGGGCCTGATCAGACGCTTGATGGCGGCGCCGATCAGCGGGTCGTAATACTGGACTTCGACGCCGTTGGGCACGAGCCGCGCGCCGCAGAAATGGCGCGTTGGCCCATACACCGAATCGGCAACCAGCAGGTGGTCGCCGTTTTTCACGAAGGCGCTGAGCGTTGCCGTGATCGCGGCCAGCCCCGACGGCACGGCTACGGCCTGGTGGCCGCCCTCCATTTTCGCGACCGCTTCCTCCAGCGCAAAGGTGGTCGGCGTGCCATAGCGCCCGTAGCGCACCGACTTGTAGTCGTCGGGTTGGCGCGTCTCGTAGGACTCGAGGTCGGGGAAAATCACCGTCGAAGTGCGGTACACCGGCGGGTTGACCATGCCTTCGTATTTCTCGGGGTTGCGGCCGGCGTGGGTGAGCAGGGTGTCTTTTTTCACTGGATTGAAAACCGTATTTTATGTTTGGCGGGCTATTGTGCGCGCCGCTGTGTGCCTGCGCAACATGTGGACTTTGCTCATTGCCGTCGGGCGCCTCTTGCTCGATAATCCGAACGAACCGCTTGTCGCCGGAGGATCGGGGATGAAGGGGAGGAGGGCCCCCCCGCCAAGAACGCGTTGCCGGCGGGCTTGCGGACAACTTTTAAATCTCATTGACACTGCCATGACCCACCACCTGCTAGAAGTCGATGGCGCGCATTTGTCGCGGCTGGAAGATCTGCGCCTCATCACCGGCAGCGGCAAGTATGCGTCCGACTGGAACCTGACCGGCCAACTGCACGCCGGTTTCCTGCGTGCCGACCGCGCGCACGCCAAAATCCTTTCCATCGACGTCGCTGCCGCGCGCGCGCATCCCGGCGTGGTGCGCGTTTTCACGGGCGCCGATGCGGTGGCTGCCGGCTACACCAAACCGATGACCATGCTCACCTTCAAGGGCAAGGACGGCATGCAGGTGCGGGTGCCGGAGCGGCCGGTGCTGGCGCATGGGCGCGTGCGCTGCATCGGCGAGCCGGTGGCGATGGTGGTCGCCGACTCGGCGCTTGCCGCGCAGGACGCCGCGGAACTGATAGCAATCGAATACGAGGAACTGCCGGTCGTCATCGACCCCGAGGAAGCGCTGGCCGCGGGTGCGCCGCAGCTGCACGACAACGTGCCGGGCAATCTTTCATTCGAGTTCGAGGCAGGCGATGTTGCGGCGACCGCGGCGGCTTTTGCCAAGGCCGCGCACGTCACGCGGCTCAAGCTCGAAGTCACGCGGGTCGCGCCCAGCCCGATGGAGCCGCGTGCCTGCCTGGTGGCGTATGACGCGCGGGAAGGAACCTACACCGTGCACGTCCATGTGCAGGGCGTGAACATGATGCGCAAACAGCTCGCGGCGTATACCGGCGTGCCGGAAGCAAAAATCCGCGTCATGGCGCGCGATGTCGGCGGCGCATTCGGCCAGCGCAGCCTGGCCTACCCCGAGTATTGCGTGCAGATGCTGGCGGCGAAGGAACTCGGGCGCCCGGTGAAATGGGTCAGCACGCGGTCGGAGGGTTTCCTCACCGATTCGCACGGCCGCGCGAATTTCGTTTCCGGTGAACTCGCACTCGACCGCGACGGGAAATTTCTCGGCCTGCGGCTCGACTGGATCGCCGACATGGGCGCGTATCTCACGCCGACCGGCCCGGTGAGCCATATTCGCAACCCGAGCACGTGCATGACCGGTGTCTACCGCATCCCGGCGCTGTACGGGCGCTGGCGCACGGCGCTCACCAATACCAATCCGGTCGCGGCCTACCGCGGCGCGGGGCGCCCGGACATCGCCTATGTGGTCGAGCGCCTGGTGAATCAGGCGGCGGCCGAGACCGGCGTCGATCCCGTGGCGTTGCGGCGCCGCAACTTCATTCCACCCGAAGCGTTTCCGTACAAGATGCCGACCGGCTCGACCTACGAGAACGCCGACCTGCCGGGATTGCTCGACCAGGCGCTGGTACTCGCCGACTGGAAAGGTTTTGCGCAACGCCGCCGGCAATCCGAAACCGCGGGCAAGCTGCGCGGCATCGGCATCTCGACGGTGATCGAGAACACCGGCGCCGGGCTGTTCCCGAAAGACGAGGTCGCGATCGACGTGGCCGCGGACGGCGCGGTGACGGTTTACACGGTATCCCACTCGCAGGGGCAGGGGCACGAAACGACGTTCGCCATGATTGTGGCCGAAGCGCTCGGCGTCCCGGTCGAACAGGTGCGTATAAGACAGGGCGACGAGGACCGGCCGCTGTTCGGCAACCACGCGGGCGGCTCGCGCTCCACGGTGGGGGCGGGCAGCGCCTGCCATCTTGCCGCGGTCAAAGTGATCGATGAGGGCAGGGCGCTCGCCGCGCTCGATCTCGGCGTCGAGCCGTCACAGGTCGAGTATGCGAATGGTGCGTTCAGCAGCCGCGAGTCGAAGCGCACGGTGGCGCTCAAGGATCTCGCCAAGGCCGGGACGTTTTCGGTCACGGCGGAGGGAAGTTTCGGCTCGACGTTTCCCAACGGTTGCCACATCACCGAGGTCGAGATCGATCCGGATACGGGCGTGACCGGGATCGTCTCCTATGTCACCGTCGATGATTGTGGCAGGGTGATCAACCACACTGTCGTCGAGGGCCAGATGCACGGCGGCGTGGTGCAGGGCGCGGGCCAGGTATTCGGGGAGCACGTGGTCTATGACCGCATCACGGGGCAGCTCATGACCGGCAGCTTCGCCGACTACTACATGCCGCGCGCAGGTCTGGTGCGCGAGATCCGGATGGAAGAGCATCCGACGCCCTCCAAGATCAGTCCGCTCGGCGTCAAGGGCATGGGCGAGTCGGGCTGCACCGCGTCGTTGGCCGCGCTTACCAACGCCGTGATCGATGCGCTGCGTCCGCTGGGCATTTCGCACCTGGACATGCCGCTGACCCCGGCCAAGGTGTGGGGTGCCATCCAGGCGGCCAGGGCCGGGAAGTGACAGTTTAGCAGCCTGTCGAACTTGGCCCCATTCACCGGAACGCCTAGCGTTAACGGATCGCTGCTGATCGACGCTTC
>CAYIRZ010000329.1:0-3773 GCA_964365845.1 uncultured Streptomycetaceae bacterium | reverse complement strand
GCAGCTCGTCTATGGCATTCGGAGGATCGGCTTCCAGCAGTATTTCGCCGCGATGGCGCGCTTCCAGTTTCTCGGCCACCCCGGGCACGAGTGTCAGCGAGCCTCACCCCGGCTGGAACGGCGGCAGCCCGGCGCCTAGCCCGGCAATGCCGGTGATGCGTCGCCATTCCCTGGCGTCCCAGCCGATGGTGCGTTCCACCTCGCGGCCGGCAGCAAAGCGAATCAGCGTCGGGGTGTACTCTATGCCATGGAGAAAGGAATGATCGAGACTGCGGTCATCAACCACCGCAGCCACGCCCGCGGGGAACGCCGGATCATCCTGCGTCACCACCCTGAATGCCGGTCCGGTAGCGGCCAGGTCACGCAGTACCGCCGCGATCAGCGTGCAGGTCGGGCAATCCTTCTTGACGAAAGCCACCAGCCCGTCGGGGACGATGGGAGTAGGCACCACATTAATTTGATCCGGCATACCGCATTCTACTACGCGCTGGTTGTGCCCGGTTATGAGTGAACCGGCGCTGGGGTTATCGTATACTCATACGTAAAACCTAATAATGAGCGCCATGCATGAACCGCCATCGCCGTTCCATCCTGAAGCTTGCCGCGGCAGCCGGCATGTCACTGGCCATGCCTGATCTTGCCGCGTCCGGGTCTGCGGTCCTGCTCAGGCGCACTATCCCGCGCAGCGGCGAACAGCTGCCGGCCGTCGGCCTCGGCACCTGGCAGACTTTCGACGTCGGCCCCAATGATCCCGCGCGCGCCGAACTCAAGGAGGTGCTGAGACTTCTGCCCGAACTCGGCGGAAAAGCCGTGGATTCCTCGCCGATGTATGGCAAGGCCGAGCGCGTGGTCGGCGATCTCGCTGCCGAACTCGGCATTCGCGATTCGCTGTTTTTCGCCACCAAGGTCTGGGCCAGCGGGCGCGAGGCCGGCATCCGGCAAATGGAAGCCTCGTTCAAGCTGATGCGCACGACGCGCATCGATCTGATGCAGGTGCACAATCTGCTCGACCTGGGCACCCATCTCAAAACGCTGCGCGAATGGAAAGCCGCGGGGAAAATCCGTTATCTCGGCATCACCCACTACCATTCCGGCGCCTACGCCGAATTGGAGCGGCTGGTCAAAACTAAAGAATACGATTTCGTGCAGTTCAACTATTCGATGGACGAACGCGAGGCCGAGGCGCGGCTGCTGCCGCTGTGCGCCGACAGCGGCACCGCGGTGCTCGTCAACCGCCCGTTCTCGCAGGCGGGATTGTTCGGCAAAGTCAGGGGCAAGCCGCTGCCGCCATGGGCGGCGGAGTTCGACTGCGCAAGCTGGGCGCAGTTCTTTCTCAAATACATCCTGTCGCATCCGGCGGTGACTTGCGCGATTCCCGGCACGCGCCGCGTCGCGCACCTCAGGGACAACCTGCAGGCGGGCATCGGCCGGCTGCCGGATCCGGTGTTGCGCCGCCGCATGGTCGAATATCTCCATAGCCTCTAGCAGTCTGTCAGACTTTGCTAATGTACGCAGTGACGAATGCAACCGGTATGGCTTTTGTCGAAGCGGGGCGACAGACTGCTTAAAAATGTTGCCGCACTGCGGAATAGCCGGGCCGAATGTGGCGTTTGCGCAATGGACGTCTTACAGGGTATCGTATCAGGCGCTTTCCATCTTTCATTTCACCCACCAAAGGAGGCTACATGTCGGCATTTAAAAGAACCATGCACATTCTGTACGTAACGTTATTCGCCTTGGTTTCCATGCAGGTTTCGGCCCAGGAACAACGGCCCGGTTATGGCCCGTCCATCAACATCGCGGCCGCGAAAAAAATCGCCGCGGGGGTGATCGCCGAATGCCAGGGCAACAAGTGGAATGTCGCCGTTGCGATCGTGGATACGCATGGAAGCCTCGTCTATTTCGAGCGCATGGAGGACACGCAGACCGCGAGCATGGACATCGCCATCATGAAGGCGAAGGCCGCGGCCACCTACCGGCGCGCGACCCGCGTGTTCGCGGATGTGATCGCCAAAAGCGGCCCGGCCGTCATGACGCTGCCCGGCGCCATTGCCTCTCCGGGTGGCGTGCCCATTTTCGTCGGCGGCAAGATCATCGGCGCCGTAGGGGTCAGCGGCGTGACCGGCGACCAGGACGAACAGTGCGCCAAGGCCGGTGTCGCGGCGATGTAGTCGGTTGTGTCAAAAAAACGGGGCCTGGCCGGTCCCGTTTTTTATTCTGCTGGCGTTACTGCTCGCCACGCTTACGGGCTGCAGCACGATCCGCTTGGGCTACGGCCAGGCCGACAGCATCGCAGCATGGATGGCCGATGATTATTTTGACCTCGATTCCCGGCAAAAAGACGAATTCCTTACCCGTTTCGAGCACCTCTACGAATGGCACCGCTACGAGCAATTGCCGGAATATGCGTCCTTCCTCACCGCCGCGAAAAACAGATTACAAAATGGCCTCAAACACGAGGATGTGATCTGGTTCGCCGAGGGCGTGAAAACGCGCTACCGTCTTATCGTCAGCCGCGGCGCTGAAAATGCCGCGGACATTCTGGCAACCCTTGCGCCGGCGCAACTCGACGCCCTGCAACGCCAATGGGACAAGGACAACCGCAAGTTTATCCGCGAACACCGCCTCGATGACACATACCAGGAGCAACAGCGCGCCCAGGCAAAGCGCATGCTCTCCCGGATCCGGGATTGGGTCGGCAGCCTTACTTACGAACAAGAGCAAACAATCATCGCGCTCTGCGACAAACTGCCGTTGACGGACCGCCTGCGTTACGAAGACCGCTTGCGGCGCCAGGGCGAATTTCTGCGCCTGCTGGAACTGCGCGGCAACCCAAGCGAGTTTGCGCCCCGGTTGCGCCACTGGCTGCTCAATTGGGAAGAAGGCCGCGCCCTGGAGTACGAACGTCGATACGCCGTATGGTGGGAAAAGCGGGTGCAGTTCCTGCTCGAGGCAAACCGCATGCTCACGCCCGGGCAGCGCGCCCGCGTGCTGCACCGGCTTCAAGATTACGTGGATGACTTCCACGCGCTCGCCCGGCGCTCACAGACTGCAACGCGCTGATACGATCTGTCGGCGGCCTGTCGTGCCGGCCTGGCACAATGCCGTTGCTGCTACAATATGCGCGGCTTTCATCCGTCCGCATCAGCCGACATCCCTATGCCCCGTTACACCAGCGCGATCCGCTCCAAGCTGCCGAACGTCGGCACCACGATATTCACCGTCATGTCGCGGCTCGCCGCCAAGCACAATGCGATCAACCTGTCCCAAGGCTTCCCCGATTTCGACTGCGCGCCCGAACTACGCGCGCTGCTCGCCAAATCCATCAACTCGGGACTGAACCAGTATCCGCCGATGGCGGGCGTTGCTCCCTTGCGCGACGCCATCGCCGAAAAAGTCGGCGAACTCTACGGCGCGGCTTACGATCCCGAGCATGAAATCACCGTGGTGCCGGGTGCGACCTACGGCATTTTCACCGCAATCGCAACGCTGATCCGGCCAGGCGACGAAGTGATCCTGTTCGAGCCGGCCTACGACAGCTATGCCCCGTCCGTCGAGGTCAACGGCGGCAAGCCGGTCTACGTGCGGCTCCGGTTCCCCGATTACAGCATCGACTGGCAGGAAGTACAGAATGCGATCACGCCGAAGACGCGCATGATCGTCATCAACACGCCCAATAATCCGACCGCCAGCGTGTTCTCGGCCGAAGACCTGCGCCTGCTCGAAGGCATGCTGCGCGGCACCGATATCGTGGTGGTGAGCGACGAGGTCTA
>CAYIRZ010000328.1:0-3773 GCA_964365845.1 uncultured Streptomycetaceae bacterium | reverse complement strand
AGCCCTGAACGATCAGGGTGATCAGGGAAAGAAGAATGATGGATTGCATAGGGCTGGGAGTTTGTCGGACTTAGCCCCGACAAACTCCTGATCATAATATGGACTGTTTTCAGGTGCGGCCGGGCATCAACTTCGCCAGTGGTCCACGGTGCATTAGAATACAGCAAAGACGTTCCCCTATAAAACCGGTCCGGGGTCAAAAGAGGCAATCCAGATCGTGAACTACCGGCAAGCGCTCAATATCGAAGACCTGCAACAGATGGCCAGGAAATGCCTGCCGCGTGTCGCCTATGACTATCTCGAAGGCGGCGCCGAGGATGACGTGACGCTGCGCGAAAACCGCGCCGTGTTCGAGCGCATCCGCTTGCGCCCGCGCACACTGGCCGACGTTTCCGGCCGCTCGCAGCGGGTCGAAGTATTCGGCAAAACGTTCAATATGCCGTTCGGCGTCGCACCCACCGGCGCTGCCGGGCTGTACTGTTTCGAGGCTGACATTGCGCTGGCGCGCGCCGCGGAAGCGGCCGGCGTGCCGTTCGTGCTGTCCACGGCCTCTTTCACCGCGCTGGAACGCGTGGCGCAGGCGGCGGGCGGCACCCTCTGGTTTCAGCTCTACATGTCCAAGGACCACGAGGCGGCGGAGCGGCTGGTCACCCGCGCGCGCAATGCCGGCTATGAGGCGCTGGTGGTGACCACCGACGTGCCGGTCGGCGCCAACCGCGAATACAACCGGCGCAACGGTTTCGAGATCCCGTTCCGCCTCAACCTCGCCAACATGATAGCCGGTGCGCTGCATCCGCGCTGGCTGACGGAGGTGTTCCTGCGCACACTACTGGATTCGGGCGTGCCGCGCTTCCAGAACGTCGACCACGATGTCGGCGGCCGCATCGTTTCCAAGAATCTTTCCGAATTCCGCGCGCGGCGCGATGCGCTCGACTGGAGCGATCTACGTTGGCTGAGAGAGATCTGGCCGGGCAAACTCCTGGTGAAAGGCATATTGACCGCGGAGGATGCGGTGCTCGCCGCGGAAAACGGCGCCGACGGCATTTTCGTTTCGAACCACGGCGGCCGCCAGCTCGACGGCGCAGTCTCGCCGGTCGAGGTGCTGCCGGAAATCGTTGCCGCGGCCGGCGGCCGGCTCGCGATCATGGTCGACAGCGGTTTCCGGCGCGGCACCGACATCGTCAAGGCGCTGGCGCTGGGCGCGGATATGGTGTTCGTCGGCCGCGCGCCGCTCTACGGTGTTACTGTCGGTGGCGAGGCCGGCGCCAAACATGCGCTCGACCTGTTGCAATCCGAAGTCGATCGGGTGATGGCGCTGATCGGGTGCCGGCGGATCGAAGACTTGGGGCCGGAATATCTCCAGATGCCAGTGCATGAACATTGAAACCGCCGATAAGATCAAATGTAAAACCCAAAAGCATTAGCCACAGAGGATTCCTTACAATACCCGCTTGACGGGTACACAGAGTCCACAGAGAAAAACAACGGAAAAATATTTTTAATCAACGTTAATCTGCGGTTATATTCCTGACTTTGTTACGGGTGTGATGGAGGCGATATGAAACAGCTCAAGATTCCCGCAGTGTTCATGCGCGGCGGCACCAGCAACGCCGTGGTGTTTCATGTTGACGATCTGCCGCGCGACCGCGCGCAGTGGGACGAAATTTTTCTCGCTGCCATCGGCAGCCCCGATCCCTACGGCCGGCAGCTGGACGGCATGGGCGGCGGCGTGTCTTCGCTGTCCAAAGTGTGCGTGATAGGGCCCTCGAGCCGGCCCGACGCCGACATCGACTACACCTTCGGCCAGGTGCTGGTGAAGGACGCCCGGGTCGACTACAGCGCCAACTGCGGCAACATGTCTTCCGCCATGGGGCCGTTCGCGGTTGACGAAGGCGTGGTGAAAGTCTCGGGCAGGGAAGCGCTGGTGCGCATCCACAACACCAACACTAAAAAAATCATACACGCGCGCTTCGCGCTCGATGACGGACAGTCCGCGGTGGACGGCGATCTGGCGATTCCCGGCGTGGCCGGTACCGGCGCGCCGGTGAAGCTCGAATTCCGCGAGCCCGGCGGCGCCACCACCGGCAAGCTGCTGCCGACCGGCAATGTGGTCGATACGCTCGATGTGCCGGGCGTGGGCAAGCTGCGCGTGTCCATGGTCGATGCCGCCAATGCCTGCGCGTTTATCAATGCCGCCGACCTCGGGCTTTCCGGCACCGAGATGCCGGACGTGCTCGACAATTCACCCGAGGTCCTGAAAAAACTCGCGGCGATCCGCATCGCCGCATCAGTGGCAATGGGCATCACGCCCGACCCGGAGGCAGCGGCGAAGAAAACCTCGGTGCCCTTCATCGGCTTCGTGTCGTCGGCGCAGGACGCGCGGCTACTTACCGGAGAGGCGCTGAAGGCCGGGAACGTCGATCTCACTGGCCGCATGATTTCCAACGGCCAGCCGCACCGCGCGTTGCCGCTGACCGCTTCGCTGTGCATGGCGGTCGCGGCGCGCCTCGAAGGCAGCATCGTGCATGAGGCTGCGCGCCGCACCGACGATCCCGAATCCGAGATCAGGATCGCCATGCCTTCGGGCGTGCTGACCGTTGCCGCGTCGGTAAAGAAGAAGGACGGCCAGTGGCATGCCGAGCAGGGCGCGTTCTACCGCACCCAGCGCCGCATGTTCGAAGGCTACGTGCTGGTGCGCGCTTCGCGCGTGCCGGGGCTGGTGGCCGCGCTGCGCGACAAGCACAGGATGGCGGGCTTCAGGATCGAGACGACGCTGACCGGGTAGATGCAATCAAAGGAGGAAACATATGAGCATGTCCTGGATCAGGGCGCTGTCCATTGCATGGGCTGCGGCAACCTTCGTTGCGGCTCACGGCGCCGGCGCCCAAGGCAAGACCCATCCGGCTGCCGGATTTCCGAACAAGCCGGTGCGTCTGCTGGTGGCCTCGGCCCCCGGAGGCGGCACCGACATTAACGCGCGCATGCTGGGAAGCGGGCTGACCGGCGCATGGTCGCAGCAAGTCGTGGTGGACAACCGCGCGGGCGCCGGCGGCACGATTGCGACCGACATCCTCGCGAAATCGCAGCCCGACGGCTATACGCTGCTGTTTCAATCGCTCGGCATTTCATATGCGCCGGCGCTCTACAAGAATCTGCCGTTCGACGTCAGGCGCGATATCGCGCCCGTTGCCCTGGTTGCAACGCAGCCGTTCGTGATGGCGGTGAATGCCGCCGTGCCGGCAAAATCGGTCGCCGAACTCATACAGCTTGCCAAGAAAGAGCCGGGGCATGTCCGTTACGGTTCCGGCGGAGTGGGCGGGGCCTCGCACCTGGGCACCGCGCTGTTTCGCGCGATCGCCGGCATCGACATCGTTCACGTGCCGTACAAGGGTACCGGCCCGGGGGTGACGGCCCTGCTCGGCAATGAGATCCAGATGCTGATCGTGGCCATGGCATCGGTCGAGCCGCAGGCCAGGACGGGGCGCATCAGGCTGTTGGCCGTCACGGGTTCGAAGCGCTCGGCCCTCATGCCGGAGCTGCCGACCATCCAGGAGGCCGGCTTGCCGGGCTATTCGTTCGACGTCTGGTACGGCCTGTTCGCGCCCGCCAGGACGCCGCGCGCCATCGTTCTCAAGATCAATGCCGACACCAACGGCTTCCTCAAAGCCCCCGAGACGCGCAAACAGTTCGCCAAAGCCAACGTCGAACCCCTCGGCGGCAGCGTCGGGGAATTCGAGAACTATATGAACCAGGAAATGGCGCGGTGGGCAAAA
>CAYIRZ010000327.1:0-3779 GCA_964365845.1 uncultured Streptomycetaceae bacterium | reverse complement strand
GATAGGGCTCTCGCGCAATTCTGCGTTGAACCGTGGGAGAGGCGCATGAATGACCATGACATACAAGGTCCGCCGGTGGGGGCCGCGCGTTCGCGGCTTCTTGATTTGGCGCGCGAAACGATCCGGCAGTGGCATTACAGCTAACCTCCGCCCCGGAAGCCGCTGCGCTTTTTCCAGGCTACATGATTACGCTTTCCAGCTCTCCCGTTATCTTTTGTTCCTCCTGGCGCCATTTCCCCCGCGCGTTGAACCGCGATGCTATCGTCCGTTCGAACGTGCGGAGTTAAACCGGTGCGTTGCATCCGGCTTTAACGCTACCTGGGCTCGTTCCCGTCCGCGGCTTTGAAGGGGCTGCGCTCGTTCAGTTCGTCGACGTAATGTGCCATGCCATGCGCCTCGCGCGAAAGGAACTGCTCGATGGCAGCGGCGAACTCGGGATGCGCGAGCCAGTGTGCGGAGCAGGTTTCCACCGGCAGCAGCCCGCGCGCGATCTTGTGCTCGCCCTGCGCGCCGCCTTCGAAAGTGTTCATGCCGCGAGCGATGCAATACTCGATGCCCTGGTAATAGCAGGCATCGAAGTGCAGCGCCGGATGGAATTCGAGCGCGCCCCAGTAGCGGCCAAACAGGCTGTGACGGTTGCGGATATTCAGCGAGGCGGCGACCGGCCTGCCGCCGCGCTTTGCAAGCATCAGCACGGTATGTTCAGGCAAAGTAGCGCCGATGCGCCGGAAAAAATCGAGATTGAGATAGGGCGTCGAATGGTGCTCGCGGTAGGTCTGGTTGTAACAACGCATGAAGAAGTCCCAGTGCTGGCCGCTGATGGCGCTACCCTCGAGCCACTCGAACTCGATTTCCGCTTCCTGTACTTTGCGCCGTTCCTGCCGGATTTTCTTGCGCTTGGCGTGATTCATGCCGGCAAGAAAATCATCAAAGCTCGTGTAGTCATGGTTGGTCCAGTGAAACTGCACGCCGTGGCGCAACAGCATGCCCAGTCCATGCATGCGCTCCGCCTGCTCGCGCGGCGGGAACAGGCAGTGGAACGATGACGCGCCGAGTTCGCGGGCCAGACTCAGCGCCGCATTGATCAACCGGTCGCACTGGCCGGGAGTGCCGGACAAAACACGTTGCCCTGTTACAGGAGTGAAGGGGATGGCCGACAGCAGCTTGGGGTAGTAATCCAGGCCATGGCGGTGATAAGCGTCCGCCCACGCCCAGTCGAATACATATTCACCATAGGAGTGAGTCTTGAGATAAAGCGGCATCGCACCGGCAAGCCGGCCTTGTTCCTTGAGCAGCAAAAATTGCGGGATCCAGCCGGTTGCCGCGGTCGCGCAGCCGCTATCGTGCAACGCGGAGAAAAACTCGTGACGCAGAAACGGGTCGTCTCCCGCGAGTCGGTTCCACTCTTCCGGAGCGATCCCGGAAAGGGTGTCGACAACCTCGACTGTCACCGCCTGGCGACTCCTTCGGGCAATTGCCCGGTTTCCCGGATCAGCTGTTGCGTTACCTTGGGATCGAATTCCGAGACGCGCTCGATGATTTTCCTGACCTGGTCAAGGTTTTTGAGCGCGTAATGCGCCATTGCCAGCTCATAGAAAGCGTGCGGGTTCATCGGCTGCAGTTCGGCGGCTTTCTTGAACATTTCGACCGCTTTTTCATGGTTCAGCCGGGCACTGTGGATCATTCCCATGCCGAACCAGGCGCGGTCCAGGCCGGGCCTGAGTTCCACAGCGCGGCGGAAACTGTCGAGTGCGGACTCAAACTGTTGCAGTTGCTGCTGAACAAAACCAAGATCGAACCAGACCTCGGCATCGCCGGGATTGATGTGCAAAGCTTCCTGGAATGCCGCGGCCGCTTCGGCGTAGTGCCCACGCGACGCGTGGAGAAAGCCGAGACTTGCAGCGGCCAGCGCAAACCGGGGATTGGCGGCCAGCGCCAGGCGATAGGCGCGGGCCGCCTTCTCATGCTGCCTGAGCATGAGGCGGAAGCGTGCCCAATGATAGTAGACCCAGTACGGCGGACGCATCGCGAATACTCTATAAGTTGGCAGTGATGATATATTAGCGCAATGAAAATTGCGATTGCTCAAACCAACTTCATCGTCGGCGACCTCGCCGGCAACGCGGCGAAAATCCTCGATGCCGCCTCGCGCGCGAGAAACGAAGGCGCCACGCTGCTGCTCACCACCGAACTCGGCCTCTGCGGCTATCCGCCGGAGGATCTGCTGCTGCGCGACGATTTTTACCGGGATTGCGCCCGGGTGCTGGATGACCTGGTCAAAAAGACCGGCGGCATCACGCTGGTGGTCGGCCATCCGCATGAAATCGACGGCAAGCGCTACAACGCGGCATCGGTCATCCGTGACGGCAGGATCATCGCCACTTATCTCAAGCGCAAACTGCCGAACTATACGGTATTCGACGAGGAGCGCTATTTTGACTCCGGCACGGAGCCCTGCGTGTTCGAGCATGAGGGCGTGCATTTCGGCGTCAACATCTGCGCCGACGTCTGGGAGGAGCCCGCTGCGATCGCGGCGCATGCGGCAGGCGCCCAGGTGCTGCTGGTGCTGAATGCCTCGCCTTACCATATGAACAAGCAACTCTCGCGCTATGAGGTGGTCCGCGACCGCGTGGCCGAAACCGGACTGCCGGTGGTTTATGCCAACCAGGTGGGCGGCCAGGACGAACTGGTATTCGATGGCGCGTCGTTTGCGGTGGATGGCAAAGGCGAGCTGACGCACCAGTTCCCCGCTTTTGAAGAGGCCTTGGGATTGATCGACCTGGTCGAAGGGGCGCCGGTCAAGGGCCGGATTGCGCCGCCGTTGCCGCTGGAAGCCGAGGTGTACAAGGCGCTGACCCTGGGCGTGCGGGATTATGTCGGCAAGAACGGCTTCCCGGGAGTGCTGCTTGGCTTGTCGGGCGGCATCGATTCAGCGCTGACGCTGGCGGTGGCAGCGGACGCGCTCGGTGCGGGCCGGGTGCGCGCGGTGATGATGCCATCGCAATACACGGCTAGTATGAGCCGCGAAGACGCTCGCGCTCAAGCCGAGGTGCTGGGCGTGCGCTATACCGAGATCGCCATCAAGCCTGTTTTCGATGAATTTCTCGAGGCGCTGGCCGGGGAGTTCAGAGGATTGCCGGCGGACACCGCCGAGGAAAATCTGCAGTCGCGCATTCGCGGCACGCTGCTGATGGCTTTGTCCAATAAATCCGGCGCCATCGTGCTCACTACCGGCAACAAGAGCGAGATGGGTACCGGCTACGCCACGCTCTACGGCGACATGGCGGGTGGCTTCGCGGTATTGAAGGACATCAACAAGTTGCTGGTATACCGCCTTGCCAATTATCGCAATACCCTCTCGGCGGTGATCCCGCAACGGGTGATCGAGCGCGCGCCGTCGGCGGAATTGCGGCCTGACCAGACCGACCAGGACAATCTGCCGCCGTACCCGGTCCTGGATGCTATCCTGGAAGCGTATGTCGAAAAGGACGTAAGCCCGCAGGAGATCATCGCCCGGGGATTCAGTCAGGCCGACGTCCGGAAGGTGGTGCGGCTGGTGCAGCTTTCCGAATATAAACGGCGCCAGGCGCCGGTCGGCATCCGAATTACCAGCCGCGGTTTCGGCAAGGATTGGCGTTACCCGATCACCAATAAGTATCGGCACCAGTAAGAGGGGCTAAGAGCCCCCTAAGAAACCTCCGAGAAAGTCATCCCCGCGAAGGCGGGGACCCAATAAGTTTCCGAGTAATCTAGATTCCCGCCTTCGCGGGAATGACAAA
>CAYIRZ010000326.1:0-3780 GCA_964365845.1 uncultured Streptomycetaceae bacterium | reverse complement strand
TAGTGCTTTTCATTTTAGGAGTTTGTCGAACCCAAGTCCGACAAACTCCTAGGGCTTCCATGCTGATTACGCCGCCCCATCCTGCTCCCGGTCGGCGCTCCGTGCCGATCTCAGCAGGAGCCAGCCTGCAACAGCGGCCGCGGCCAGCATGCCGAAGCCCGTCGTGTAACTGCCCACGAAGCGATAGCCGGCCGCGAATAACGCCGGACCGGCCAGCGTACCGGCAAAGATCCATACCATCAGGCCGCCCGTGGCGACGCCCACCATACCCTTGGGGCTGAGACGCGCGACCTGCGCGTGCATCACGCCATTCCAGCCATAGGCCATCGCCCCGAACACGATGTAGAGCAGCGCCAACAGCGCCGGCGGCCAGGCGGCATTGATGAATGCGGCGATGAGACAACAGGCGGCGACAACCAGGTCCGATGCCCTGAGCACCGTGATGCTCCTGCCGGTGACGTCGGCAATCCAGCCGAGCAAGACGCGCCCGGTCATTCCCGAAACCTGGAGCAGCGAGAACATGAACCCGGCCGTGACCAGGCTGTAGCCCGCCTCTTTCACCAGCAAGGTGACGGTGAAGGTTCCGAGACAAAGCTGCACGAACGAAAAGAAAAACGCGGCATATCCGAGGCGCCGCAAGGCGGGGACAGCACGCAATAACCTGACGCCGGCCAGTACATGGACTTGCGTTGCGGCATGCGGGTCGCGGTCATCGTCCCACTGCGCGCGCACCCGCTGAAGGACGATGATCATGACCACGCCGTAGAGCAGCACCACGGCGAGCGCCCAGCGCCAGCCCAGGCTCAGCGTAAGAGAGGGCGCAAGCAGCGCGACCGCGGCCCACCCGAACGGCACTCCCGTTTGCTTGATGGAGAAAATCAGGTTGCGGCGCTGCGGTGAGCCGAACCGGAATAGCAGATGTGCCGCGGCTGCCGCGACCAGAGCCGCGCTCGCACCGACAAAAACCGAGGCGGCGGCAATGAAAAACAGATTGCCGACGATGGCCAGCGCCATGCCGATGCTGCAGGAAGCCAGCGCGATCTGCATCGAGCGGCACGCGCCCCAGCGCAGCACGGCCGTCCCGACCACCGGCGACACCGCCATGGCGGCTGCAAACAGCAGGCTGATCTGGTAGCCGACCAGCGACGCATCGACGGCAAGCCGGACCGCCAGTTGCGGCGCAATGACGGGAAAAATGGCAATGCCCATTGCCGATGCGACCTGCGAGGCGGTGGCGCCGAGCACTACCGCGAAAACAGTCCGCTGATCGGCAACAGATGCGGCAGCGCCGCCACCGGAATTCACAATATGGACACCCGCAAAATACTGACGTGACATTATACGGGCACGCGAGGGCACAAAAGCCGCATAATTAACGGATTCGCCGGCGACGAATCCGCAGGGCGAAGTTGTTGAACCCGATTCAATCAGACTGGAGAAATTGATGAAAGCAGTTGTGCTGCGGGAACACGGCGGTCTGGACCAATTACAGTACGTGACGGACTTTCCCGATCCCGTAGCCATCGCAGGCCATGTCGTGATCAGGGTCCGCGCGACGTCGTTCAACTACCACGATGTGTTCACGGTGCGCGGCATGCCGGGCATTAAGGTGCCCCTACCCATGATCATCGGGCTCGACCTGGCTGGGGAAATCATCGAAACCGGTCCCGGCGTCGGCGGCTGGAAAAAAGGCGACCGCGTGCTGGTCAACCCGCTCAACAAGGAGAAGGGGCTGATGGGCGAGATGATGCACGGTGGTCTCGCCGAGAAGTGCCTGGTCGCCGAACATCAGCTGATCCGCATGCCGGACGGCGTGACTTTCGAGGAAGCCGCTGCGCTGCCCGTCGCCTATGGCACGGCGCACCGCATGATCGTCACGCACGATACCATCAAAAAAGGCGAGAAAGTCCTGGTGCTCGGCGCGAGCGGCGGCGTCGGCACCGGCTGCGTGCTGCTGGCCAAGATGCTGGGCGCGGAAGTAATCGCCTGCGCCAGCAGCGACGACAAGATCAAACGCCTCAAGGACCTCGGCGCCGATCACGTTATCAACTACAAGGCGGTGGATTTCTCCAAGTGGGCGATCGAAAAATACGGCAAGCCGCAGCGCCGCAGCTACGAGGGCGGCGTGGACGTCGTCATCAATTTCACCGGCGGCGACACCTGGGCGCCCACCTTGCGCTGCGTCAAGCGCGGCGGCAAGATCCTGGTGTGCGGCGCCACCGCCGGCTACGACCCGAAAGAGGACCTGCGCTATGTCTGGAGCTTCGAGCTCAAGATCATCGGCTCGAACAGCTTCTACGACGAAAACCTGAAGGCGCTCATGGACCTCATCCAGCAGGGCAAGATGAAGCCGGTCATCGACGAAGTGCTGCCGCTCGAGCGCGCCGCCGAAGGTTTGCGCCTGATCGAAAGCCGGGAGGTTTTCGGCAAAGTGGTCGTCACGCCTTAGAAATAGTGACTCGTGACTGGTGACTGGTGACTGCTCCTAAAATCCCGATACTGACGAAAATCGGTTCTACGACTCACGAATCACGAATCACGGATTTCAAAATGACCGTTCCACGTCCTGAGCCGCGCGGTTATCCCGGTAATCTCGGGCTGCTGTTTGCCGAACACCCGCACCAGTCGCGGCCGGCAATCATCGATCTTTCCGCGCCGGCGCAACCGCGCGTCACGAGTTTTCGCGAGCTCGACGCGATTTGCAACGGCGTCGCGCGCGGGCTCGCGCGCGCGGGCCTGGCGGCCGGCGACCGCATCGGCATCCTGTCGCTGAACCGCATGGAATTCATCGCGACGGTGCTGGGCGCAATGCGCGCCGGCGTCATCCCTGTTCCCGTCAACATCAAGCTCGCCGCCGATACCGTTTCCTTCATACTGCGCGACGCCGGCGCCAGGATGGTCTTTGCCGAGTCCGCGTTGCGCCACTTGTGCCCCAAGGCGCTGCGCTCCGTCGAATTCGATGGCGACGGAACCAGCGGCTTCGGACATTTTCTCGACCCCGGCCCGTTCACGGCGTTCGAGCCGGCGCCCGACTCGGTGGCGATACAGCCTTACACCTCCGGGTCGACCGGGCGGCCCAAAGGCGTGCTGCTCACCCATTACGGCCAGAACTGGAGCCGGCGCATCCTCACCCACACGCGGGGCACCACGGAAAACGACGTGATTCTCGTCGCCGCGCCGCTCTATCACAAGAACGCGCTGAATGCGGTCAAGCAGGGGTTTACCGCGGGCGCCACGCTGCCGCTGCTGCCCCAGTTCAGCGTCGAGCGCTATATCGAGGCCATCGGGCGTTATCACTGCACCGTCATCTCCGGCGTGCCGACGATGATGTCGATGGTGCTGGCGCGCAAGGACCTGCTCGCCAGGATCGACACCTCATCGGTGCGCACGGTGATGATGGGCTCGGCGCCGTCCTCACCACAGTTGCTGCGCGAGCTGAAACAGCACTTCCCCAACGCGGAACCGCTGGTCGTTTACGGCGTGACCGAGGGCGGGCCGGTACCGCTCGGGCCGCACCCCGAAGGCAAGCCGCGCCCGCCGGGATCGATCGGTGCGCCCTACGCCGGCACCGAAGCAAAGCTGATCGGCGGACCCAGCCCCGACGCAGGCGAGCTCCTCGTCAGGAATCCCGGCGTGCTGCTCGCCTACCACAACCTGCCCGAGGAAACCGCGAAACGCATCCAGGATGGCTGGTATCACACCGGCGACGTCTGCCGCCGCGACCGGGACGGCTTTTACTATTTCGTCGGCCGCACCGACGACATGTTCGTCAGCGGCGGC
>CAYIRZ010000325.1:0-3787 GCA_964365845.1 uncultured Streptomycetaceae bacterium | reverse complement strand
ACTCGGGTTTTTTATCCTGTCTGTTTCGTCCTGTTAATCCTGAGTAATCCTGTGAATCCTGTCCATTGCCCTTATTAACCCAGCCGCGGATCGCGCAGCGCGCTCGCCGGCAGTGGTTTGTAGGGATGAGCCCGGATCGCGTTGTCATTGAGTTCCATCCCCAATCCCGGCGTATCCGGCACGGTGTAGCAACCGTCAACGAGTTTGGGATGCTCGCCTTTCATGATGTCGAGATAGACCGAACTTTCGGCGAGCTGGTGTTCCATGATGAGGAAATTGCCTGCCAGTGCGCACAGGTGCAGTGTCGCCATGGTGCACACCGGGCCGCTCGGGTTGTGAGGCGAGAAAGCGATGCCGTGCTGCGTCGTGAGTTCGGCGATTTGCAGCATTTCGTTATAACCGCCGGCGTACTTGACGTCCGGCATGATGACATTCATCAGCTTGTTTTCGACAATGGAGCGAAAACCACTTACCCCAACCTGGCGCTCGGCGCCGGCGATCTGGGTGCCCCACTCGTTGGCGTATTTTCGCAGCCGTGACATCGCGGCATGGTATTCGGGATTCTCGGAGATCAGGCATTCCATCCAGAATAGTTTCGCCGGTTCCAGGTCGCGGATCAGTTGCGTGGCGCCCGCCTCGTCGAAGCGCCAGTGGCAATCGATCATCAGGTCTATGCCGGGACCGATGGCTTCACGCGTTGCGAACACGCGGTTTATGCCCAGCGCGACGCGTTTCTTGACCTCGGGGTCGCTGAATTCCTCCCAGTACACGTCGTCGAACGGCGCGATCTTGATCGCGGTGTAGCCGTTGGCGACTGCGTCTTTGGCGCTTTGGGCGAAACCGGCAGGGGTGCGGTCGAGCGTGCGGCGGTTGATGTTGGCATAGATGCGCACAGTTTTCCGCTGGGCGTAGCCGAGCAGCGCGTGGATGGGCACGCCGGCGTGTTTGGCGCGGATGTCGGTCACCGCCTGCTCCAGCGCGCTCGCGATGGAGTTCGCCACCAGCCCGCCCAGCGAGTGCGGATGCACGCGCAGCAGCGGCAGCGCCTGTTCCGGGGTTTTGCCGAGCAAATCCTCCTTCAGTTTTTCGAGATAGGCGAGCTGAACGGTTTCCCAGCCTTGAAGCGACGCTTCCCCTACGCCCGTCACGCCGTCATCGGTGGTGACGCGGATGAACGACCAGTTGGATTTCTCGGAGGCGTTGACGAGCAGCGCTTCGATTTTGGCGATTTTCATGGCTGTGAATGACAGTTGCGGCTGAGCGAAAGATAACATTGTTTTAATAATGGGGGCCAAGCCCGACAGGTTGCTAGGGACTGATTTAGGGAGCAGAATGTATAGCTCATTGATTGGGTAGCGGTTTTCAGCTGGGCAGGGGGCTCATCGTGGCAAGAATAGCGGTATTCAACCAGAAAGGCGGCGTTGGCAAGACCACGACAACGCTTAACCTTGCGGCATTGCTTGCCAAGCGCGGCGCCGATCCGCTTGTCATCGATCTCGATCCCCAGGCGCATCTGTCGGAACTCTGCGGTGCAACCGTGCAGAGTTCCGAGCATAGCCTTTACAGCTTTTATTCGAGCACCCAGCCGCTGGCGAGATTGATCCGCAACAGTAACGCCGGCTGGAAAATCATCCCCTCGCATCTCGATTTGTCCAAGGTCGACACGCAGTTCGGCAAAGGCCCGAACATTCTCAGCCGTTTGTACACGGGCATCGTCAGGGAAAACCTCAATACCGACCGTCCGATCCTGATGGATTCATGCCCCATGCTGGGCGTGCTGTCGCTCAACGGCATTTTTGCCGCCGATCGCGTGCTGGTGCCGATTTCCGCCGATTATCTGGCGATCAAGGGCGCGCAACAGATGGAGCGCACGCTCAAGGCCCTGGAGCACGTGCTGAAAAAGCGCGTCGAGCGGCGCTACATCATCACGCGCTTCGACACGCGCCGCAAGATGTCGTGGGATATCGACCGCCGGTTGCGCGAGCGCTTCGGCGCGGAAGTGTGTGAAACGCGCATCGCCGAGAATGTCAGCATTGCGGAAAGCCCGTCATTCAGCAAGGACGTATTCGAGCACGCGCCGGAGAGCCGCGGTGCGCAGGACTACGCGGCGCTGCTCGCCGAGCTCGAAGCCTGCGGTTTTCTGAAGTAAACAGTAAGCGGTGAGCCGTAAGCGGTAAGCGGACAACCAACTGCTCACTGCTCACTGCTCACTGCTCACCACCCACCACTCACCACATTCCCCATGGGCAACGTCACCGACAAAGCAGTTTCCAGCACCAGCACCTCGACCCTCGCGCTGACTCTGCGCATCACTGAAATCTTTTTCTCGTTGCAGGGCGAGACCAGCCGCGTCGGGCTGCCCACGGTGTTCGTGCGCCTGACCGGTTGCCCCTTGCGCTGCGGTTACTGCGACACCGCTTACGCTTTCCAGGGCGGGGAATCGCTGACGCTGGAAAAAATCCTCGCCGAAGTTACGCATTACCGCACGCGCCATGTCACGGTCACCGGCGGCGAGCCGCTGGCGCAGAAGAACTGCCTCGCGCTGCTCAAGGCGCTTGCCGACCGCGGCTACTCGGTGTCGCTCGAAACCAGCGGCGCGCTCGATGTTTCGCGGGTCGATGCGCGCATTTCCAAAATCCTCGACATCAAGACGCCGGGCTCGGGCGAAGCGGAAAAAAACCTGTGGACCAATCTGGCGCATCTGACCGCGCAGGACGAGATCAAATTCGTGCTGTGCAGCGCGGCCGATTACGAATGGGCGAAACAGGCGCTCGCCGAGCGCGGGCTCGACCAGATCTGCGCGGTGCTGTTTTCCCCGTCCCATCAAGATCTGCCGGCAAAGGCGCTCGCCGAGTGGATACTGCGCGACCAGTTGCCGGTGCGCATGCAGGTGCAGTTGCACAAGCAGCTCTGGGGCGAGACGCCGGGACATTAGGACCCGTCCTGAAAACCCTCGATAAACCGCGGATGAATTCTTTTCAATACCCGTCTGACGGGTACGCCGATTAAAAGCGAAAACCTATAGCCACAGAGGTCACAGAGAACACAGAGAATAAAACTTCATGAATCCGATCGTTTTTTGCATTTTTCTTTTCTCTGTGCCCTCTGTGTACCCGTCAAGCGGGTATTAAAAAGAATCCTCTGTGGCAAAATTTTTGTTTTCCTGACCTGATCCCATGAAGAAAGCCGTGGTGCTGCTCTCCGGCGGGCTCGATTCCGCCACCACGCTCGCGATTGCGCGCGAGCAGGGCTTCGAGTGCCATTGTCTCTCCATCGATTACGGCCAGCGCCATCGTGCCGAGCTGGCTGCCGCCGCGCGCGTGGCCGTAGCGCAGGGCGCGGCGGAACATCGCACCATCAGGTTCGATCTCTCGGCTTTCGGCGGCTCGGCGTTGACCGATAACAACATCGCGGTCCCCGTCGACGGCATTCAGCCGGGCATTCCCGTCACCTATGTTCCGGCGCGCAACACCATCATGCTGTCATTGGCGCTGGCGTGGGCCGAAGTGCTGGGCGCACAGGATATTTTCTTCGGCGCCAACGCCGTCGACTACTCCGGCTATCCCGATTGCCGTCCCGAATACATGCGCGCATTCGAAACCATGGCTAATCTTGCCACCAAGGCGGCTGTCGAAGGCAAGCGCCTGACGCTGCATACGCCCATCATCGCTCTCAGCAAGGCCGGCATCATCAAGCGCGGTGCGGCGCTCGGCGTCGATTACGCGCTCACCGTGTCCTGCTACCAGGCGGCCGACGACGGCCGCGCCTGCGGACGCTGCGATTCCTG
>CAYIRZ010000324.1:0-3831 GCA_964365845.1 uncultured Streptomycetaceae bacterium | reverse complement strand
GGCATCGTGCTCGACGAACCGTCGGTGGTCGCGATCCGCCAGGAAGGCGGCCCCAACGGCAAGAAGGTGATTCAGGAAGTCGGCCTTGCCGCCAAGCAGATGCTCGGCCGCACGCCCGGCAACATCACCGCGATCCGCCCGATGAAAGACGGCGTCATAGCCGACTTCACCGTCACCGAGCAGATGCTCAAGCATTTCATCAAAAAAGTGCACGATTCGCGTTTCTTCAAACCCAGCCCGCGCATCATCATCTGCGTGCCGTGCGGCTCCACCCAGGTCGAGCGCCGCGCGATCCGCGAATCCGCGATCGGCGCCGGGGCCAGCCGCGTCTACCTGATCGAGGAACCGATGGCGGCGGCGATCGGCGCCGATCTGCCGGTCGGCGAAGCCACCGGCTCGATGGTAGTCGACATCGGCGGCGGCACCACCGAAGTCGGCGTGATCTCGCTGGGCGGTCTGGTTTACAAGGGATCGGTGCGCGTTGGCGGCGACAAATTCGATGAAGCCATCATCAACTACATCCGCCGCAACTACGGCATGCTGATCGGCGAGACCACCGCCGAGCAGATCAAGAAGGAAATCGGTTCTGCTTTTCCGGGCTCCGAAGTACGCGAGAAAGAAGTCAAAGGACGCAATCTCGCTGAAGGCATCCCGCGCAGCTTCACCATCTCCAGCAACGAAATTCTCGAGGCCCTCACCGATCCCTTGAACAGCATCGTCAGCGCCGTCAAATCCGCGCTTGAGCAAACGCCGCCCGAACTTGCAGCGGATATCGCCGAAAAAGGCATGGTCCTGACCGGCGGCGGCGCGCTGCTGCGCGACATCGACCGCCTGCTGATGGAGGAAACGGGGCTCCCGGTAATCATCGCCGAAGACCCGCTTACCTGCGTCGTGCGCGGTTCGGGCAAGGCGCTTGAGAAAATTGACCGGCTGGTCGGCATTTTCACGAATGACTAGATGGAATACTCCTCGCCTCCTTTTTTCAGGACCGGCCCCACCCCTCTTACCCGCCTGCTGATTTTTTCGCTGCTTTCGCTTGCCCTACTCGTTACCGACGCGCGCTTCAACTATCTGGAAACGCTGCGCAATATCGTTTCGGTCGTCGTCTACCCTCTGCAGCGCATTGCCAATGCCCCGGCCAGCATCGCGCATCGCGTCGGAGAGTTTTTCGTAACGCATTCCGCGCTGCGCGCCGATAATTCACGGCTTGCCCGGCAAAACATCGAAAACGCCGCCCTGCTGCAACAGATCAGATCGCTGCAGGTGGAGAATGCGCATCTGCGCGAATTGCTCGATGCGCGCGCGAGCACCGGAATCAAGTCAACGCTCGCGGAGGTGCTCTACGCGGCACGCGACCCCTTCACGCGCAAAATCATCATCGACAAAGGCTCGCAGCAGGATGTCCGGAACGGACAGCCGGTGATCGACAACATCGGCGTCATCGGCCAGGTGACACGCGTTTACCCGTGGCTTTCGGAAGCCACCCTGATCACCGATAAAGGGCAGGTCGTACCGGTACTGAACCTGCGCAACGGGCTGCGGGCGGTGCTGGCGGGAGCCGGCAACGATGGCGTGCTTGAACTCAAGTTCATCCCGCTCAATGCCGATTTTCAGAATGGCGACAGACTCGTGACCTCCGGCATCGATGGCGTCTATCCGCCAGGGTTGCCGGTCGCCGAAGTCACCAACGTGGAACGCAACGCGGCTTATCTGTTTGCGCGCATCACCTGCAAACCTCTGGCCGGCGTCAACAATTACGGACAGGTCCTGGTCGTCAGGCAGGAAGGCAAACATTCGGAACGGCCCGCGGAAGAAGTAAAACCGGCACGCGGCAAGAAAGGCAAACGGGACGGCTGATGCAAATGCGAGCCACCACACATCAGGAAATCCTGCTGCCGGTCAGGCCGGCCTTCATCATCATCACGCTGGTGGCCGCACTGCTTCTGAATTTTCTGCCATGGTCCGACTTCTGGATCTGGATAAAACCCGATTTTGTGGCACTCGTCGTGCTTTATTGGTGCGTCGCGCAGCCGCGCAAAATCGGCTTTACCTCCGCCTGGATATTGGGCCTGATGATGGACGTGGCGGATGGCAGCCTGTTCGGCCAGCATGCCCTGGCCTATTCCATCCTTGCATACGCCGGCATCGTGCTGCACCGCAGGGTGCAGATGTTTACGCTCACCCTCCAGGTCATTCACGTCGTCCTTCTGCTGTTTTTCAATGATCTCATTGTACTGGCCATCAGGATGCTTTCCGGCAGCGATTTCCCGGGCTACCCCTATTTTCTCGGCAGCGTGGTAGCGGGCGCCCTGTGGCCGCCGCTCTCCGTGCTGCTCAAGCTGCCTCAGCGCCCCAAGTCCGATCCCGATCATGTCTGAGCTGATGATCAATCCGGGCGTCGAGCTGCGCAATTCCCAGCTCGAGCTCTACCATTTCAGGTTACGTTTGGCGATCGCGGGGAGCCTGGTGTTGTTCATGTTCGGGCTGCTCTTCCTGCGGTTCTTCTATCTGCAGGTCGTCAAGCACGATCATTACCAGACGCTGGCGGAGGCCAACCGCATTTCGATCGTGCCCATCGTCCCCAACCGCGGCATCATCGTCGACCGCAACGGCATCGTGCTGGCACACAACTACTCGGCCTACACCCTGGAAATCACACCGGGCAAGGCAGGGGAGCTCGAGGCGCTCATCGACGAACTGGGCACGCTGATTGAAATCGCTCCCAAAGACCGGCGGCGCTTCAACAAGCTCATGGAAGAAAGCAGGAATTTCGAAAGCCTGCCGATCCGTACCCGCCTCTCGGACGGGGAGATCGCGCGCTTTGCGGCGAACCGCTACCGTTTCCCGGGCGTGGAAATCAACGCCCGCCTCTTCCGCCAGTACCCGCAGGGCGAACTGTTCTCGCACGTCGTCGGGCATATCGGCCGTATCAACCAGCGCGATCTCGACCAGATGGAGGCCGACGATCTGCTGCCCAACTACCGAGGCACGATTTATATCGGCAAGACCGGACTGGAAAACAGTTACGAGCGCTTTCTGCACGGCACCACCGGCGTGGAGGAAGTGGAAGTGGACTCCGGAGGGCGCGCCGTGCGCACGCTTTCACGCACGCCGCCGGTCTCCGGCAACAATCTGGTGCTGAAGCTCGATGCCAGGCTTCAGGAAATCGTCTTTCGCGCGTTTGGCGACCGGCGCGGCGCGCTGGTCGCCATCGAACCGGAAACCGGCGGCGTGCTCGCTTTCGTCAGCACGCCCGGTTTCGATCCCAATCTCTTTGTCGACGGTATCGACCCCCAGAACTGGAACGACCTCAATACCTCGCTGGACCGCCCGATGGTCAACCGCGCGCTTGCCGGGACCTATCCTCCCGGCTCCACCTTCAAGCCGTACATGGCGCTTGCCGCGCTGACCTACGGCAAACGCACGCCGCAGCAAACGATCAGCGATCCGGGCTTCTTCAACTTCGGCGGCCACGTGTTCCGCGACGACAAAGTCGGGGGGCACGGCCTGGTGGATATGTACAAGTCGATCGTCGTATCGTGCGACACCTACTATTACGTGCTTGCCAACGACCTGGGAATCGACAACATATCGAAATTCATGGCCAAGTTCGGCCTGGGCAGCCGCACCGGCATCGACATCGCCGGCGAATCGGCCGGCATACTGCCTTCCCAGGAGTGGAAAATGCGCCGCTTCAAGCAAAAATGGTACGCCGGCGAAACCATCAGTGTCGGCATCGGCCAGGGCTATAACGCCTATACTCCGCTGCAAATGGCGTCGGCGATCGCGACCGTGGCAAACGATGGCGTCATGTTCCGTCCACACATCGTC
>CAYIRZ010000323.1:0-3866 GCA_964365845.1 uncultured Streptomycetaceae bacterium | reverse complement strand
ACCTTGCCCCAGCGCGGATCGGGACGATGCAGCATGCGGTCACCCGCTGCGTGGAGCGCCGCCCAGATCGTAGAGAGGATGTTCAGCAACACCGGCCGGCCGTACTCGGCCTCGAGCAGAGGCGCGGCGTGGATGCCGTACCACAGACCGCCCGGCATCAGGAGCGCCTGGGCATCCGGCGTCTCGCGCAGAGCTTGGCCGCCCAACTCGAGCGCGAGCAGGTGGTCGTCGGCCGCGCCGGCGTGCTTGTTCTGGTCGAGTGTGCGCCCGCATGAGAAGCAGGCGATGACTTCGATGCCGGCCTCGGCCAGATAGCGGGTCAGCGCGGCATTCACGGCTTCGGGCCAGCGGGTCGCCAGCGCAATCCGGGTCGCACCCAAGTGCTGCAATGTCGCGATGTGCGCTTCGAGGTCCGTGTCGCACGGCAGTCCGGTCCGGGCCTGCGCTTCGGCAAGGATCTCCAGCATCTTGGTCCGCCCGAGGGCCGAGGCGACCGGAACGCCGCTCAACGAGATTCGATCCACCTTTTTTTTGGCCAGCAGGTCGAAGCGCTCCCAGAGGGTGGGCAGCTCCTGCTCGACGGCCGCGAGGCTGTACTCCTTCAGGTTGAGGCCGGTCGTCACCAGCATCATGCCCTCGGGGGCGACGCGGTAGAACTGGTAGGCATCGAGGTCGGTATAGAGGTGAGGAATGACGTAGCCGAGTTGGTACCACGGGCTGATGATGCTCATGTCAGTCGCCCTTGATTCCCGTGTCGCGGATCACCTTGCTCCACTTGTCGTGCTCGGCCTTGAGGTGGGCCGCAAATTCCTGCCGCGAGCTGCCGACCGCCTCGGCGCCGTCGGCGGCGAAGCGGCCGGTGAGGTCGGGCTCGTGCACCGCCTTGATGATCTCGCGGTTCAGCCGCTCGACGACGGCGCGCGGGGTGCGGGCCGGCACGAACACGCCGTACCATTGCGTGACCGCGAAGCCCGGTATCCCGGCCTCGGCCACCGTCGGCCAGTCGGGCTGCGCCTTCGCGCGCTGCGCGCTGGAGACGGCGAGCGCGCGCAGCCGTTGCGCACGCACGTGCGGCTGCACCGAGACGATGCTGGCAAAGACCATCTGCACATGCCCCGCGATGAGGTCGGGATAGGCCGCGCCTATGCCTTTGTACGGCACGTGCACAGTTTTGATCCCCGCGGTGCTGTTGAAAAGCTCGCTCGCGAGGTGGATCAAGCTGCCCTGCCCGGCGGAAGCGTAGTTGAGCTTCGCCGGATTCGCTTTCGCGTAGGCGACGAGTTCGCGCACGGACTTCATCGGCAGCGACGGATGCACCGTCAGCACGTACGGCTGCGCGGTGACCTGGGACACGGGGATGAAGTTTCGAAACAAGTCGTAGCGCGCCTTATACATGAGGGGGTGAATGATGGCGGTCGCGCTCATCATGATCATGGTGTAGCCGTCCGGCGCCGCGGCCGCGGCCATCTCGGCGCCGATGCTGCCGCCCCCGCCGCCCCGGTTATCGACAATGATGGCCTGCCCCAGGCTCTCGCCGAGCTTCTGCGCGAGGCCGCGCGAGACAGTGTCCATGCCGCCGCCCGCGGCCAGCGGCACGATGAAGCGGACCGGCTTCGTTGGATAATCCTGCGCCGGAACCTGAGCCGGCAGCACGAGCATCAGGCCCGCGCAGGCGAGATGAAATATTTTCATGGCGGTCTCCTCCACTTCAAACCCAAAAAGCATTAACCACAGAGGGTACAGAGAAAAACAACGGGGATATATTTATAACCCATTGTTTCATTTAATATAATATTATTTTTTGCACTGAAGCCCTTCTCTGTGATCTCTGTGTACCCGTCAAGTACCCGTCAAGCGGGTATTGTGAAGAACGGGTATTGAAAAGAATCCTCTGTGGCAATAGGTTTTTTTATGGTTTATTCAGACGCGCTTCGCGAGCAGCCGTGCAAGTTCGCCGGCGTCGTCGAGTTTTTCCAACCCGAGCATGGCATCGCGTAATTGCCCGACCTGGGTTCGCGGCAACGCTTTCTGCGCGAGTTTCTCGAATTTCTCGACAATCTCGGCTTCGCTGGCGAATTTTTTCTCGCTGCCGCGCGCGGCTTCGACCGTGCGCTTCATCACCGTGCCGTCGGCAAGATGCGCTTCGACGTGCACCATGTGGCGGAATTTCGCGCCTTTGGCGGTGATGTCCTGATCGTGGTGCACTTCGACCTTGTCGGCGAGCGCCATGCGCGCCGGATCGGCCACCTTGTCTTCGGTGAACTGGTCGACGAAACAGTCGCCTTCGATCAGATAAGTCGCGATGCAGTACGGCAGGTTGAGCTGGGCCGAAGTCAGTCCCTGCGGCACGTATTTCCAGCCGACGTGGTCCATGGTCACCTGTGAGCCGCGCACCACGACCTTTTTGATGTCATGGGGTCCGAAATGGCGTTCCTGCCGCATGTCGCGCAGCGCGTCGAGCGTGGTGTGATTGCTGCCGACGCAGGCGTAGAACTTGAGCGCAACACCCATGGTCTGCCAGGTTGTACCGAAGCCCGCGGTGAGTTCCTTGAGGTTGAAGCGGTCGGTGGAGCGCGAGAAGGTGGTGCAGAAGCCGCCGTATTCGCTTTCCAGCACGTTGACGATGCCGGTAAAGCCTGCTTCCGCGAACAGCGCGCCGTAGAGCCCCGACTGCGAAGAGCGTCCCGCGTGCATGCGCTTGACCATCGCGCCGTACTGCGCCGCCATCAGGCCCGCGGCCTGCGTGCCGGCGATGCCCAAGGCGTGCACGGTTTTTTCAACATCGAGCTTGAGTCCCCGCGCCGCGCCAGAAGCGGCGGAGAACACGCCCAGGGTCGCGCCCGAGTGCCAGCCCTGGGCGATGTGCTCGGGCCCCATGCACAGGCCGACGCGCGGCCCGATTTCGTAGCCGGCGACGGCGGCAGTGAGAAACTCTTTTCCGCTCATGCCGGGCTTCAGCTCCGTGACGGCGATCAGCGCCGGCAGCACTACCGCGCCGACATGCAGCACGCCCGCGCGGTGAACGTCGTCGAGTTCAAAGCCTTGCACCGCGGTGCCGTTGACCAGCGCCGCATGCGGCGCCGACAGTTTCTTTCCGGTACCCCAGATCGGGCAGGTGCGGGTCACGTCTATTTTTTCCAGCGTTTGCTGCAGGATGCGGCACCATTCGAGGTCGGCGCCGTAGAGCGCGCAGCCCAGCGAGTCCAGCATCAGGAGCTTGATGCGGCTGCGCACTTCCTCTGGCACAGCCTCGTACTTGAGGCCGGAGACGAACTGCGCAATGCCGCGCGTGTAAGGGTTATCGGTAGAGGCGTCGTGCGCCATGAGTAACTCCAGAATAAAAAACGATAGCCACAGAAGGTTCTTTTCAATACCTTCTTTTCAATATCCCCTTGAGGGGTACGCTTGACGGGTACACAGAGATCACAGAGTAAAAACAAACAACGGGATATGATTACTGAGAACGCCGCCAAATAATGCGTAGTTGTAGGTTGGCAATCCTTTGCCAACGACCTGGCGGGAAGGGATTCCCGCCCTACGGCCATGCACTATTTCGTAGCCGGATCAGTAATATCTAATTGTTTCTAAATTATATTTATTGATTCTCCGTGCTCTCTGTGGCTTAAAAGGTTTTTAGATTTTCGCGGCCTTGGCGGCGCCGGCGCCGGCGATCCGGCCGAACACCGCGCCCGACACCAGCCCGGTGCCGCTCGCGTAATTGAAATAGAACAGCCCGCCGACCATTTCGCCGCACGCATACAGGCCGGGAATTGTCTGCAGATTCAGATCGAACACCTGGCCGCTTTCGCGGTCGATGCGCAAACCCCCGAACGTGAAAGTGATGCCGCAGGTGGTGGCGTAGGCTT
>CAYIRZ010000322.1:0-3866 GCA_964365845.1 uncultured Streptomycetaceae bacterium | reverse complement strand
AACCTCGCGCCGCGCAAAATGAAGTTCGGCATGTCCGAAGGCATGGTGCTCGCCGCGAGCGGCGAAGCGCCGGGACTGTATCTGCTGTCGCCCGACTCCGGCGCTCAACCCGGCATGAAGGTCAAATAATTCGGGAGGTGTGAGGAGAGAGGAGACAGGCGAAAAACCAAGCAGGTCGGCAATGATCCTGCGACACGTTAGCGGAACGCCCGTCTGCGGGAGCAGGGCCTTGGCGGCTCAAGGTTTTTTTACGCTGATCGCAGTCAGGATACCCTGCATGATTGCAACCGGCGTCGGCGGGCAGCCCGGCACCGCGACATCCACCGGGATCACGTTCGACACCCGGCCGCAGCTCGCGTAGCTTTCGCCGAAGATGCCGCCGGTGCAGCCGCAATCGCCGATCGCCACCACCAGTTTCGGCTCCGGCATCGCCTCATAGGTGCGCTTCAGCGCCGTCTCCATGTTGCGCGACACCGGCCCCGTCACCAGCAGCATGTCGGCGTGGCGCGGGCTCGCGACGAACTTGATGCCCAGCCCTTCGAGATTATAGTAGGGGTTGTTGAGCGAGTTGATCTCGAGTTCGCAGCCGTTGCACGAACCGGCGTCGACATGGCGTATGGTGAGCGCGCCGGCAAAATTTTCGAGAACCTCGGACTGCAGCCGCCGCACCACAACGCGCAGCGCCTCATCCGAATCAGGATAAGCCTCTGTTTTTATTCCTGTTTTTACAATCTGCTTGAGCAGTTGAAACATAAAATCCTCAAACCACGGAGGGCACGGAGAGAAGAACAAAGCGGAAATTTTTTGTATTCATGCTTCTCTCTGTGTTCTCTGTGTTCTCTGTGCTCTCTGTGGCTAATGCTTTAAAGATCCTGTCCGCTGTAGGACAGGTTGAACGATTTATTGATGAGCGGAAAATCCGGCACGATGTTGCCCAGCACCGCCCGTTCGACGAGCGGCCAGTTCTGCCATGACGGATCGTGCGGGTGCAATCGGCGGATGCGGTTGTCGGCGCCGGTTTCGAGCGCGATCAGCGCTTCGCCGCGCCAACCCTCCACCCAGCCGATCCCGAACGCATTTTCGGGCGCGTCCCGGACCGGCATGGCAACAGCGCCTTCGGGCAGGCTCGCGAGGATCAGGCCGATCAGGCGCAAAGACTCCGCTATTTCTTCGAAGCGCACCGTGACGCGCGCCGCCACGTCGCCGTTGCGGTGGGTTACCATGCGCACGTCCAATGTATCGTACGGAACCGGCGGGAACTGCGCGCGCAGGTCCCATGCCATGCCGCTTGCGCGACCCGCAAGCCCGGTCAGCCCCATCCGGTCGGCGAGATCGGGTTTGACCCGGCCGCAGCCGATGAAGCGGTCCTGCAGTCCTGCGTGCTCGTCGTAGATATCCTTGAGCAGCGCGACTGCCCTGCCGATCTCCTCGCTTTCGAGGCGCAGCCTTGCGACGCCCGCGGCGTCGATGTCGCGGGCAACCCCCCCCGGCACGACGCTATCCATCAGGTAGCGATGCCCGAACAGCGCATGGTTGAGCCGCAGCACATCTTCTTTCAAGCAGGAGAACTGGGCCAGGCCGAAGGCAAGCCCGGCATCGTTGCCGATAAAACCGAGATCACCGAGATGATTCGCGATGCGCTCGCGCTCGAGCAGCAGCGCTCGCAGCCACAGCGCCCGTTGCGGCGGCGTGATCCCGGCGACGCTCTCCACCGCCATCGCGTATGCCCACGCGTAGGCGACCGTCGAATCGCCGGAAACGCGTCCGGCGAGTCTGGCGCCCTCGGCGAGCGTCAACGACTCGAAGCGCTTCTCGATGCCCTTGTGCTTGTAGCCGAACCGCTCTTCCAGCCGCAGAATGCCTTCACCGACGATGGAAAAACGAAAGTGTCCCGGCTCGATCGTGCCGGCGTGCACGGGACCCACCGGGATCTCATGTACTCCCTCCCCCTCGACGCGGACAAAAGGATAATCATCTGTTTCGTTTACGGCGTGGCGGGTGACGGGTGGCTCGTAGCCGGAGCGGAAATCTTTCCGAAGAGGGTGCTCGTCCGATCGCCACGCCGTATGGCGCAGCCATTTGCGGCGGTCGGCCGCATTTTCGGCGCCCACCCCGAACAGATCGTGCACTGCGCGCTGCATCCGGTTCGCGGCAGGAAAAATGCCGGAGACATCGGGAAAGCCCTCGCCCTCGACCGGCAACGTGATGGCCAGCAGTCCCGACTGCACGGTCAGCGCCGCGTGCACGGCGAATCCCTCTCCCCGATCACCGTTGTCGGCGCCCCACAGCGCGACCAGCCGTCCGCCCTTGTCGCGCACCTGCCAGCAGGTCGCCCGCCATTGTTCCGCGTCGACGCGCCCGTGCCATACCGGCATCGCGCCGGGAAGCTGTGTCAGTTCAATCTTGAAATCTTCAAGTTTCAATCGCTTATCCTATCAGTTGCGCCGCCTGGCGATACCACTCGGCGAGATACGGCGGAATATACAGCCCCAGCAGCAACACAATCGCAAGGTGCACGAATACCGGTATCAACGCCGGCGGATGCGGCAGGCGTTTGGCGTTTGCCGTCCCGAACACCATCGGCTGGACCTTGCCGAATATCGCGGCGAAGGCCACACCGAGCGCGGCGAGCAGAAACGGCGTGGCCCACGGCTGCTGGTGCATCGCCACGGTGAGAATCATGAATTCGCTCGCGAACACGCCGAATGGCGGCATGCCGAGAATGGCGAGGCTGCCGAGCAGCAGCCCCCAGCCGATGGTCGGATTGCTCTCGATCAAACCGCGGATATTGTCCATGACCTGCGTGCCGGACTTTTGCGCGGCGTGGCCGACCGCGAAAAAGATCGCCGACTTGGTGAGGCTATGCACCGTCATGTGCAGCAGCGCCGCGAAGGTGGCAAGCGCGCCACCCATGCCGAAGGCAAAAGTCATAATCCCCATGTGCTCGATCGAGGAGTAGGCAAACAGGCGCTTGGCGTCCTTCTGGCGTGAGAGCAGGAACGCGGCGACCACCACCGACAGCAGGCCAAAGCCCATCATCAGGTTGCCGGCGAAATGCGTGCCGAGCGCGCCTTCGACCAGCACCTTGCTGCGCACCACCGCATACAGCGCGACGTTGAGCAACAGCCCCGACAGCACTGCCGAGATCGGCGTCGGGCCTTCGGCATGCGCGTCGGGCAGCCAGTTGTGCAATGGAACCAGCCCCACCTTGGTGCCGTAACCGACCAGCAGGAACACGAACGCGAGCCCCAGCACGGTGGGCTCGAGCTCGCCTTTCACCTCGTTCAGATGCGTCCACAGCAGCGCGGTGCCGCCCGCCCCCAGCACCTTTTCCGCGGCGAAATACAGCAGGATGGTGCCGAACAGCGCCTGCGCCAATCCCACGCCGCACAGGATGAAGTACTTCCACGCTGCCTCCAGGCTCGCCGGCGTGCGGTACAGGCTCACCAGCAGCACGGTGGTGAGCGTGGCCGCCTCCATCGCCACCCACAGGATGCCGACGTTGTTGGTCAGCAAGGCGAGCTGCATGGTGAAGGTAAACATCTGGTACATGCTGTGATAGAGCCGCAGCCGGTTCGGGGAAAGCTTGCCGTCGTGCAACTCGATGCGCATGTACGGACGGCTGAAAAGCGAAGTGGTGAACGCGACGAACGCCGTCAACACCACCAGGAACACGTTGAACGAGTCGACGAAGAAATTTTCATCCCACACCAGGATCGGCCCGTCGGCGATGACGCGCGCCGCGAGCGCCGCCGCCGCCAGAAAACTGAACAGGCTCATGCCGGAGTTGAGCTCCGGCGCGAAATTGCGGTGGCCCCAGAATCCGAGCAGGACGCCACCGACAACCGGTACGCCTAATACCAGCA
>CAYIRZ010000321.1:0-3869 GCA_964365845.1 uncultured Streptomycetaceae bacterium | reverse complement strand
ATCCACACCGATTTCGAAAAAGGCTTCATCCGCGCCGAAGTGATCGCCTACGACGATTACATTGCCTGCAAGGGCGAGCAGGGCGCGAAAGAGGCCGGCAAGATGCGGCTCGAAGGCAAAGACTATGTCGTCAAGGACGGCGACGTGATGCATTTCCGCTTCAACGTATAAGACGGCGGCGGCGCGCCGTCTTATGGGAAGGGATGAGGACCAGAGGGAAGTGTTGTTTCGTTTAGGCGCCAAGATGTTGTTTGCTGATGGTTCACATAGGGTTGAAATACGTATCAATTCTATCGCCTTGGTAAGAACTGGATATACTATGTTGATGCTGTGCGACGCGGAGATTTTGCGCAGGCTTGCGGGAATCGATTCCGGTACCGCAAGTCTGATTGACCGGGAAGAGTTTCGCTGGTGGATGCGGGCGCGCGTCAGCCACTCTTGATGTGGCGGGTACGAGAAGGAACGCCCCGGCTTCCGGCGTGGCCGAATGAAATGCGGGCCTTGAGCTGCCACGTCAAGGACGTTGGCGTATGAAGGTAATCTATCGAGTGCATGCAGTACGCCGCATGTTTGAGCGACGCATCACCGAAGCCGACGTGGCTAAAGTGCTTTCGGAAGGCGAGGAGATCGTGGCCTACCCGGACGATGTGCCTTATCCGAGCCGGCTGCTCCTCGGTTGGCGGGGCGATCGGCCGTTGCACGTGGTGGCGGCATATAATGCGCAGGACGATGAGCAGATTGTGATCACGGTTTACGAACCAGATGTGACGCTGTGGGAAGATGGATTCAGGAGGAAAAGGCAATGAAATGCGTGGTATGTAAACAGGCAGAAACGCGGCCCGGCGTAACCACGGTGACGCTGGAGCGTGGGGACTCGACGTTTGTCGTGCGGGAGGTTCCCGCGCAGGTGTGCCCGAACTGCGGCGAGGACTACGTGGATTCCCATGTAACCGCGGAATTGCTGCGTTCCGCCGAGAATCTGTCCCGTGCCGGCGCCCAGATTGATGTCAGACGCTACGCCGTAGCGTGAATCCTGCTTATTCCAGCTGGCACGGCGTTTCGACACGCAAAGCTTCTTTTTAAGCAGCCTGTCCCGAAGCGTCGATTAACAGCGAGCCGATAACGCTACGCGTACCGGTGAATGGGGCTAAGTCCGACAGGCTGCTATCGACACGAACTAAGCAAGCTGCTTGCGGGGGGGGGAGATGCGAGCAAGCGTGTCTGGAACACCGGGAATGTTACAAGACCCGGTGAGCGATCCTCGTCGCATAAGACGACTTATGTAAACCCTTTCTTTGATTGACAAAAGCGATCCCGGCAACCCGCGCCTGTCAGCAAAATCCTCATTCCTTCAATCCATTGCGCCTGGCGCGCTCGGTTGTCGAAAGTGCGCTTTCGACAGCGTGCCGGGCGGCGGCTTCGACTGGAGCACGGAACGACGCAACACCGCTTCCGGCTGTCTGCCTCCAAGATTAAGAGGGGAAATTGCCCGTTACTTTCCGGAAAAAGAGCTGGAGATGAGGGTAGACTGCTTGTGATGGCCGGTTGGGCATTGCCACAGCGCAATGGCGGCGGGTTTCATGGAACACAAGGATGATGGAGACTATGAGCCGATCTGCCGCATTGATTCTGGTTTTTGCAGGCTTTCTGGCCGCGTGCTCGCAAGTCGGGCACCGGCAGACAGGCGGGCTGGATAAGGACCGTCTGCATTCCGCCATTCTTACCGATGACGCCAGTTATGTCCGGGCGGCGATCGAATCAGGAGCGGCGAGCGTCAATCAGCGGATCCCGGCGCCGGTGTACCAGGAAGGCGCGCCCATAATTGCCATTGCGGCACGCTCCGCATCGATCGAGGTGATGCGATATCTGATCTCGGCCGGCGCCGATATCAATGCGCGGACTCCGGCGGGAGAGACGTCGCTCATGCTGGCCGCGTATTTTTTCAATGAGAACCGGGAGCAGGGCAGCCGGTCCCACGATCAGCACGAAAGGGCGGCGCGGCTGCTGGTGGAGGCGGGCGCGGATATCGAAAACGAGCCCCACAATTACACCCCCCTCGCTTATGCCGCATACCAGGGACACGATCATATCGTCCGCTTCCTCATCGAACGCGGCGCGCGCATAGACGCCGACGCCCAGGACGGCACCACGTATGTCAATACGCCGCTCATGATGGCTGCCATACAGGGCCACCAGGAAACGGCGCTTTGGCTGTTGCGTGCCGGAGCCGATGCCAGGGTCAGAGTCCACAGCGGGCATACGGCCACGGAATTCGCGCAGAAATACAACCATACGCACATCGTCGGCCTGCTCAAATGCGCGGAGAACCTGGGCCAGGGCGAAGCGTTTTACAGCAAATGCAGGTAATGCCGGGTTGAACGGGAAGTCGGCGACCGCACCGCTGGCGACGAAGTGGACTATCCCGACGACGATCTGGCGGCGCGCGCGACGCCGGCAGGCCGCCAGTTCCAGCATAAGGACGGCACGCCGTACTGAGCGCACTAGGAGTTTGTCGGGCTTAGGCCCGATAAACTCCTGGGCCTGAGACTGACCACGATGACGCCAAACAGCACGAACGCGGCGCCGACGAGCTGCAGCGGCGTCATGATTTCGTCCAGCCCGAGGTAGCCCAGAACGATCGCCGTGACCGGGCCGAGCGCGCCGATGATCGCGACCTGGTTGGCGCCGATGCGGCGCAACGCCTCGGACACCAGAAATCCCGGAATCACCGTGCTGCCGATGGCCATCGCCAGCGACAAGCCGTAGACCGGCAGCGGCAGGTCGAGAGCGGACAGGGGCCGCAGCAGAAAAAACTGCGCGATGCAGGCCGCGCTCGCGACGATCATGGCGTAAGCGGTGAAGCGCACCGAGCCGACGCGGGCGATCACTTCGCTGCCGGCGACGAGGTAAGCGGCGTAGCACGTCGCGCTTGCGAGCACGAACGCCGCGCCGAGCCACAGATTGAGCTGCTCGCCGCCGAGCGCGTGCCAGAACACCAGCGTCAATCCGGAATAAGTCAGGAACAGCGCGGCAATATCGCGTGTTGTCGGATGCTTGCCGAGAAACAGCGCCGAGAGCAGCACCACCAGCGTCGGGTAGATGAACTGCAGCAGCCGCCCCAGCCCCGCGGAGATGTATTGCAGCCCGAGAAAATCGAGAAAACTCGCCAGGTAGTAGCTCAGGAGCCCGAGCACGGAGATGGCCAGGATGTCGCGGTGGGTGAGGCGGCGGTGTTCCTTGTTGCGCTGCGTCCACAGCGCTACCGCGATGAAGAACGGCACTGAAAAAATCATACGCAACGCGAGCAGCGTCACGGGATCGACGACATAGGCATAGGCAAGCTTGATCAGGATCGGCCTGACCGAAAAGCAGATGACACCGATGACCGCGAACAGCAGCCCGACGGCGAGGTAGGCAGCGGTGCCGTTGCGGCGCGTCACCGCTTTTTGCCGCCGCCGAGGATGGAGCCCAGCACGCCGCGCAGGATCTGGCGCCCGAGTTCCGAACCGGCGGCGCGCGCCGCGCGCTTGGCCGCGGCTTCGACGAGCAGGGGTTCCGGCATGGGGGCTCCAGCAGGGCAGTGTGGTAAAATTTTAATTATATCAGTGACCTTGCGGCACCTTCGGCGAGTGCCGGGGAACGCCGCAAAACAAATGATCGGATTACGCAGAGGAAGCAATGGCAGGTCATTCCAAGTGGGCGAACATCCAGCATCGTAAAGGCCGTCAGGATACCAAGCGCGGCAAGATTTTCACGCGTCTGATCAAGGAAATCACGGTGGCGGCGCGGCTGGGCGGCGGTGATCCCGCTGCCAATCCGCGCCTGCGTCTGGCAGTCGACAAGGCCTACGACAACAACATGCCGAAGGA
>CAYIRZ010000320.1:0-3892 GCA_964365845.1 uncultured Streptomycetaceae bacterium | reverse complement strand
TCGCGACAACGAAATGCGCCCAGATTGCCCCGTCCCTTCGGGTTGCGGCCAAAACGGACGTCTGCGTTGTCCCGTCGCTTGCCAATATTTGCGATATTGGCTGCGCTCCGCTCCTAACAGCCATCCCGTTTTGGCCACAACGCATCGCGCGGATATGATTGAGACAGGCTCTAGTCCCAGTCCGTGGGGCTGAAGAGGTAGCCTTTGGCACGGACGGTCTTGATGCGTTTGGGATTTGCGGTGTCGTCACCCAGCCGCTTGCGCAGGCGGGAAATGCGCATGTCGATCGAGCGGTCCAGGCCGTCGTGCCCCACGCCCCGCATCTGCGTCATGATTTCATCGCGTGAAAGAATGCTGCCGGCGTGGCTTGCGAGCAGCCATAGCAGATCGAACTCGGCGGTGGTGAAGGAGATTTCCTCGTTTCCGAGAAACACCGAACGTGTCGACCGGTCGATCTGTAACTGGCCGAAGCGATATTTGTCCGGCTTGCCGTGGGCGGAGCTCTCCTGGTCCGCGGCATCAGTACGGCGCAGCAATGCCATGATGTGCGCCAGCACTACCCGCGGCTGCACGGGCTTGGGAAGATAGTCGTCGGCGCCCAGTTCGAGTCCGAGCACATGGTCGGTTTCACCCGTGCGCGCGGTGAGCATGATGATCGGACCATTATAGAAGGGCCTGACTTCCCGGCAGATATCGAAACCGTCCTTGCCCGGCAGGTTGCCGTCGAGTACGACCGCAGCCGGCTGGGTTGCGATGATCCGGTTGACCGCGGTGTCACCCTGGGTTTCGATTTCGACCGCCAGGCCCTGCTTCTCAAGGTACCTGGAAAGGATGAGCGCGGTGATCTCGTCATCCTCGACCAGCAGTATTTTTCGTTGTTCTGCTTGTAACATCAGTGTGCGCGAGTCCATTTCTTATTCATCCATATTATGGACGAAAAACTTCAAAAAACATATTGTTGGCATGGTGAGTGTGCCGCTTGTGCATTGTCGCCTGACGCAAATGACAAAGGGCAGCCGAAGCTGCCCTTTTTGTGGAGCGGGTAAATCTTTACGCTGCCGCGGTTTTGGACTTGGCCGGGGTTGTGCTGCCGTATTTCTGCTTGAATTTCTCGACGCGTCCGGCAGTGTCGACGATTTTCTGCTTGCCGGTGTAGAACGGGTGGCAGGCGGAGCACACCTCGACATGCAGGTCCTTGCCCAGCGTCGAACGCGTTTTCCACGTGCTGCCGCAGCTGCACGAAACGTTTATCTCATTGTATTCAGGATGAATTTTTGCTTTCATGGCAGTATCCAGGCAGACCGGGTTGCAACCGGAAAGGGGCGAATTATCGCCGAATTGTCAATATCTTGCAAGCCTAGGAATTTGTCGGACTTGCGTCCGACAAATTCCTAAATGAAAAGCACTAAAGAACGGGGTGAAAAGAACGCCATATAAGTGATGTTTGATCAGGTTAGCATAGAGTTTCGACACATAATATTTCTTAATTAAGCAGCCTGTCGCTCAAGCATCGATTAACAGCGATCCATTAACGCTACGCGTTCCGGCGAATGGAGCCAAGTCCGACAGGCTGCTAGAGTCTCTCGGCGACCGCTTTTCCCAGATCGGTGGTGCTGGCTTTGCCACCCAGATCCGGGGTCTTGGGGCCTTCCAGCAGCACGTTTTCGATGGCCTTCACCACGGCGGCCGCGGCCTCGGGGCAGCCCAGATGATCCAGCATCATCGCGCCCGACCAGATCTGGCCGATCGGATTGGCGATTTTTTTGCCGTAGATATCGGGCGCCGAGCCGTGCACCGGCTCGAACAGCGAAGGGAACGCGCGCTCCGGATTGATGTTGGCCGAGGGCGCGATGCCTATGGTGCCGGTGGCCGCCGGCCCCAAATCGGACAGGATATCGCCGAACAGGTTGGAGGCGACCACCACGTCGAACCAGTCGGGGTGCATCACGAAATGCGCCGATAGGATGTCGATATGGAACTGATCGACCTTGATGCCCGGGTAGTTGGCGGACATCGCTTTCACGCGCTCATCCCAGTACGGCATCGAGATCGAAATGCCGTTCGACTTGGTGGCGGAGGTGAGATGCTTCTTGGGCCGGCTTTTCGCGAGTTCGAAAGCGAACTTCAGGATGCGGTCCACGCCGTGGCGGGAGAACACCGCCTGCTGCGTCACGAATTCGCGCTCGGTTCCCTCATACATGCGTCCGCCTACCGAAGAGTATTCGCCTTCGCTGTTCTCACGCACCACCCAGAAGTCGATGTCGCCCGGCTTGCGGTCGGCGAGCGGGCACTTCATGCCGGGCATCAGCCGCACCGGGCGCAGGTTCACATACTGGTCGTAGCCGCGCCGGAATGGAATCAGCAGCCCCCACAACGAAATGTGGTCGGGTACCTTGGCCGGCCAGCCCGCCGCGCCGAAATAGACGGCGTCGTGCTGCTTGAGCCGGTCCAGGCCGTCTTCCGGCATCATGCGCCCGTGCTTGTCGTGGTAATCGCAGCTCCAGTCGAATTCGTCCCATTTCCATTCGATGCCGAACTTGCGGCCGGCCGCTTCCATTACGCGCAGGCCTTCGGGCATGACTTCCTTGCCGATGCCGTCGCCGGGAATGACGGCGATGCGAAACTGCTTCATTTTGATGTGCTCTCCGAAAAAATGTAATGTTAACGCAATAGCGGCCGTTGGCCGGGGGCCCAGTTTTCCATCAGCGCGCAGCAGGCGATGGTGGTCTGCCGCGCAATTTCAGGGTCGACGATGATGAAATGGGAGTTGCTGCCGACCACTTTCAGTTCGATAAAATAGATCTCGCCCGGTCGCGTTTCCATCCGCAATGACCCCTGGTCGGGGCCCATGCCGTTCAGCACGTGCACGCCGGGGTTCACGTTGACACGAAAGAACGACTGCTGGAGCGTGGCGCCGATCAGCCGGCCATCGACATAAATATCCGTGCTTTCGCTGTCGGGAGCCTGGCGGTCGGTGCGGTAGATGTAGATGGCCGATGTGGCTGGATGGGGGCGGAACTGCTTGGCCTCCGCGTCGCGCTGGCGCGAGGCCTGAGGCGTGGACGCGCAGCCGGCCAGGGCCGCGAGCGACAGCGCGAGCACCGCCAAAATTTTCAGGTTGCCAAGCATGACAGGAAAACCATCTGAACAGCGAAATTGACCAGCCCCGCTCCGCCTCTGGCGGATCAGCGTGTCCCGGTCAGCCACGCCTCATGCTGTCAAAGAAATCCGCATTATTCTTGGCGGCCCTGACCTTGTCGATCAGGAACTCCGCGGCTTCAAGCTCGTCCATCGGGTAGAGCAGTTTGCGGAGTACCCAGATTTTTTGCAGGATGTCCTTCTCGATCAGCAGTTCTTCGCGGCGCGTGCCCGAACGGTTGACGTTGATCGCCGGGTAGATGCGCTTCTCGTGCATGCGCCGGTCGAGGTGGATTTCCATGTTGCCGGTGCCCTTGAACTCCTCGTAGATCACGTCGTCCATGCGGCTGCCGGTGTCGATCAGCGCGGTGGCGATGATGGTGAGCGATCCGCCTTCCTCGATGTTGCGCGCCGCGCCGAAGAAGCGCTTCGGGCGCTGCAGCGCATTCGCGTCCACCCCGCCCGTGAGCACCTTGCCCGATGCGGGGACCACGGTGTTATAGGCGCGCGCCAGCCGCGTGATCGAGTCGAGCAGGATCACGACGTCTTTCTTGTGCTCGACCAGGCGTTTTGCTTTCTCGATCACCATTTCGGCGACCTGCACGTGGCGGGTTGCCGGCTCGTCGAACGTGGAAGACACCACCTCGCCCTTGACCGAGCGCTGCATCTCGGTCACTTCCTCGGGCCGCTCGTCGATCAGCAGCACGATCAGCATGACCTCGGGGTGATTGGCTATGATCGAGTGGGCGATGTG
>CAYIRZ010000319.1:0-3900 GCA_964365845.1 uncultured Streptomycetaceae bacterium | reverse complement strand
TCCTCGTCGGTATAGCCCGACATGTACATGAAGCGCTGCTTGAAGGTGGGAGAGGCTTCTTCGAAAATCGTGTGGCAGCCCGGCTCGAGACAGGTCGCGGTTACCGCGCAGGCGCGGTAGCGCGGTTCGCTGGCGCACGCTATGGTGGAAAAAAACGAGCCGAAGCTCTGACCGGCGATGCCGATGCGCTGCGGATCGATCTCCGGCCTCGACACCATCCAGTTCATGATCGCGCGGCCGGCTTCGATCCAGTTGGGCATGCTGACGTGTATGCCCTGTACCGCGCTCTCGTACTGGCCCGGGCCCTCGACGCTGAGCACGGCGATGCCGCGCGCCAGCCAGCGGTCCCCGTACATCGCTACGCCCGCCTCCTTGAATCCGTCCATGCCGGGAATCGCCACCACCGCCGGGACGCTACCGCCGCTATAGCCCGGCGGCAGATGAAACCAGCCAGGTAACGCCTTGCCCTGGAACGGGATCCATGCCGCCTCGACCTTGTGGTCGGCGAATTTCGCGTATTTCGTGTAGCACTCGCGCTTGCGCGCATTCAGCGCCAGGTTCTTCTCGTTGTTTTCGTCGTAGGGCCACTGCGAGGCGGCGTACTGGACGGCCGCGATGAAGTAATTCTGGCGCGCGGTCACCCACTCCTCCGCCACTTCAGCGGCCTGCGCCCTGGTTTCGCGGCGCCGCGCCGCGGTTTCGAACGCGGGTGAGATATCGGCATATTTCTTCACCCGTTCGCGGATGGCGGCAAAGTCGGCATTCGCTTCCGGCCCGCACGGCGCGTTGTAGCTGATGCTGCGCGGCTGGTCCCAGTCGATGCCGACCGAACGGATAATATTGTCGATCAGCCATCGCTGCTCGCTCCAGCGGCGGGTATGAACCGCGCCGCGAGTTCCGTTGTGCGCTTTCATGCTTCTGGTCTCTCCGGGTTGGGAAGCGGTTATTCTACCCAGAAGTTTGTCGGACTTGTGTTCGACATACTTCTAAAATGAGAGAATCCGTCATGGCCACCGAACTGAATTTTCTGACTCTCGCGGACGCCGCCCGGCTGATCGGGCAGCGCAAGCTGTCGCCGGTCGAGTACACCGATGCCCTGCTCCGGAGCATCGAAACCCTCGATCCGCGGTTGAACGCCTTCATTACCGTCACCGTCGATCTCGCGCGCCGGCAGGCAAAACAGGCGGAACAGGAAATCGCGCAAGGTCATTATCGCGGACCGCTGCACGGCATCCCCTTCGGCCTCAAGGACATCTACAACACCAAAGGCATCCTGACGTCCGGCGGCTCGAAAATCGGCATAGGCAATGTCCCAGCGGAAGACGCGACCGCGACGCGCAAACTCCACGCGGCCGGCGCGGTGCTGCTGGGCAAGCTGCAGACGCACGAATTCGCGCACGGCGGTCCGTCTTTCGACCTGCCGTGGCCACCAGCGCGCAATCCGTGGAACCTTGAGCACTTCACCGGCGGCTCGAGCAGCGGCGCGGGTGCGGCGCTCGCCTCCGGGCTGCTGCCTGCGGCGCTGGGCACGGACACCGGCGGCTCGATCCGCGGCCCGGCGTCGTTCTGCGGCATCACGGGCTTCGTGCCGACCTACGGACTGGTGAGCCGCGCCGGCGTGATCCCCAATTCGTTTACGTTCGACCACTGCGGCCCGATGGCGCGCACCGCGGAGGACTGCGCGATACTGCTGCAGGCGCTCGCGGGCTACGACCCGCGCGACGCCGGCAGCATCGAGCAGGACATTCCCGACTATCGCGCCGCGCTCGATCCGGATATCAGGGGCATGAGAATCGGCGTGCTGCGCCACTACTGGGAAGAAGACCTGCCGGCGCACGAAGACCACCGGCGCGCGCTGGAGGAAGCCATCGCCGCCTTCCGCAAGCTGGGCGCGAAAATCGAGGATTGCCGCGCGCGCCCGATGGGCGATGGCCTCGACATCAAGATCGTGATCGCCGAAACCGAAATTTTCTCCATCCATCAGGACAACCTCATCGCGCGCCCCGGTGATTTCGGGCGCGATTTTCTCGGACGCGTGCTGCCGGCCTGCGTCTTCCAGTCCGTCGACTACGTGCAGGCGCTGCGCGAGCACCGGCGCTACATCGCCGAAATGAATCCGCTGTTCGAAAAATACGACGTGCTGCTCACCTGCGGCTTCGGCCCCGCGCCGCGGCTCGATGCGCACCGGACGCTCAACTTCTGGCAGCGCTCCAACGCGTTCACGCCGTCCAACGCCGCGCGCTGCCCGGCGCTGGCGCTGCCCTGCGGCTTTTCGCAGTCGGGCCTGCCGCTCGGGCTGCAGATCATCGGCCGCGCCTTCCGCGATGCAACCGTGTTGCGGGCCGGCCACGCGTATCAGACCGCCACCGACTGGCACACGCGGCGTCCCTCGCTGCGCCCGGGCGCGCAGCAGCCTGCGCTCTCGCCCAAGGGCAACGAGCCCGCCGCGCCCGACATGGACGCCGCCACCCGCGCCCACGTCGAGCGGATGGCGGCGCGCGCGGGTCTCAAACTGAACGATCAGCAGATGGCGATCCTGCTGGAGACGGCGCCGTACGCGCTGGCGATGGCCGAGCGCATCCGCAAACCCCGCGACCGCATGGACGAGCCGTCGCTCGTTTTCAGATTCTCTGAAACGCGATCCTGAAAATTCTTCAAAAGCGATTGAGCCGCCGATGCACGCCGATAAACGCCGATAAAACCCACATGGAAGCCGCACTTGATAGACGGAAAAATATTAAATAAAAACAATGTATTATGAGTAGAACGTGCTCTTTGGTTTTCGGTTCTCTATTTTCATCGGCGTGTATCGGCGTTTATCGGCGGCTGATTTAGGTTTTTTGTAGAGAGGTAATTCATGGCAGCAGAATCGGCCCCGCTGTGGGCCCATCAGAAAGAAGGCCGATTTTTCACGCGCATCGACGTTACCACTATGTTGAACGGCGCGATGCTGGCGTTGCCGCTGCACGTGATCACCGGGCGCGCCGCGGGCCCCACTTTCGGCATCGTCACCAACACGCATGGCGATGAATTCCTGGCGACGATGGCGATCCGGCAGATGATCGCCGGGCTCGATACCGCCAAGCTCAAAGGACGGCTCGTTATCATCTCCGTCGCCAATCCGATGGCGACCGCCGCTTTCGGCCGCCAGACGCCGGAGCAGCATGGCCGCACCGACCTGCACGAAGTGTATCCGGGCAATGTGCGCGGCAACACCACGCAGATGATTGCCGCCGCGATCACCGCGAACGTGCTGCATCACGTCGATGCGCTGATCGACTTTCACTCCGGGGGCAGCGGTGGCCGGCTGCAGGCGCGCGTCGATTACAACACCAAGACACCGGACGAACTCAAGCAGAAAAACCTGGCGCTGGCGCGTGCCTTCGGCGCGCCGTTCGTGCACGAAAACGAGTTCGGCGGCTCGGCTGCCCATTACCTCAACTCGCGCGGCGTCCCGGCGGTCAATCCCGAAGTCGGCGGTTCCTGGCTCGGCCCGGACAGCACCAACTACTACATCGCAATGATGGTGAACGGCCTCACCGGCATGATGCAACACCTCGGCATGCTCGAAGGCAGCCCCCAACCGTCGCGGCCCTTGCAGTTCGATCTCAAGGCGCGGCGTGAAATCCGTCCCCGGATGAGCGGCTACCTGGTGTCGCTGTACGAGCAGCCCGAAGATCTGGGCCAGCTGATCAAAGGCGGCACCAAGCTCGGCGAAATCGTCGATCTTTACAGCTACAAGGTCGTCGAGGAACTCATCGCGCCGTTCGACGGTTATCTGTTCTTCTCGCGCTATTCAGGCGTCGTGGGCGGCGGCACGCAGGCCTTCGCGCTCGCGGAAGCGTCGGCCACGCGGCGGCTCGATTAAATCAAACCTGAAATCAATAACAGCCGCCGATG
>CAYIRZ010000318.1:0-3919 GCA_964365845.1 uncultured Streptomycetaceae bacterium | reverse complement strand
TACCAGTTGTCTGACTTCCAAGGTGTTTTGGACATCTTATTGCTCCTTGAGTGATAAGTGATTGAATCCGTATCGTAACCGCGCCGTCGTGTCATCGCGGGCGGAAGACAGGAAACACGTTCGTTGCCCGCGGAGGGCGCTTCGTCGCAAGAACCGCTCTTTGAAGTAGCACAGCAGGAACTCGACCTTAAAATTATACCAAAAATCCGCTGCCCGGAATGCCGCCGGTAATGGAGGATGTGTGGCAGATGACAATGCCGTGTATTTACGCAACACGCTGTTTATATTTATATTATCAATCAGCGTGCCAGGCAGGGCTAGGAGTTTGTCGGGGCTAAGTCCGACAGGCTGCTAGCACAGCAGTTCGAACAAACGGGGATTGAGTTCCCTGCGGTATTTAGCGCGCACCGGTTCGACTACCTGGACAAAGGCGGCGCGTTCGGCATCGCTCAGATGGACGATGTTGTTTTGATATGGATCAAGTTGGGCCATGATTTCGGCATCTTCCGCCGCCGCCAGTTGTCGCTGCAGCGCTGTCGCCTCCACTGCGGCCGCTTCCACCGCGGCCTGCACTTCCAGCGGCCAGCGGCTGTAATGCGCGGCATTGCAGATGAGCGCGCTCATGCCGAAGAAGTGTCCACTGAGTGTGATGTGGCGGTGATGGCGGTGAACGCCGAAATTGAAGATGTTGGTGAGGGGATTGTCCTGGGCCTGGAAACGGTCGGTGCCGATTTCTTCCACGAACTCCTTGACGTCGGCCGGGTCCGGTTCGAAGCCGAGCGCGCGGAAGGTCTCGCCATGCAGTTCGCTCATCTGGGTGCGGATGCGAATGCCGCGGCAGTCCGCCGGCGTGCGGATGGGCCGGACTTTATTCGACAGATGGCGGAAGCCGTTATCCCACAGGCCCAGCAGACGGAAGGGCGAGGCGTCATGCATGCGGCTGCTGAACAGGCCGCCCAGTTCCCCGTCGAGTGCCCGCATTATGGAATTGCGGTCCCGTACCACGAAAGGCAGTTCCAGCAGCTTGAATTCCGGTACCGCCGCGGTAAAGCGCACCGTCGAGATGTAGCACAGGGACAACTCTCCGCTTTCCACCATGCGTGGCAGGTCGCCCGATTTGCGTCCCAAGGCAAGAACGTCGCCAACCAGCTCGAACGTCACCTGGTCGCCGAGCTTTTCCATCAGTACTTTGCCGAACCGCACCGCGGCGCGGGTATGCACCGAAGCCGGTTTCTGGTATCCCCCGAGCTTGATGATGATAGGAGTCATAACACTATCCGTCCCGGTGAATGGAGGCCAAGTCCGACAGGCGGCCAGGCTGAAAATTTGCAATGGTATCGGCAAATGCCTGCATTGTGTGGCAAAGTAATGGCTGAGTCACAGGCGCGGTATCCGGAAGGGTAATTCAGATTTGGAGGATGATGAATATGGCACTCAAAGGCATGCATCACGTCAACATCGGCTGCAGGACAAGCGATCTGCCGGCGATCGAGAAATTCTATGGCGAAGCACTGGGACTGAAGGTGGGGCCTCGCCCTACCTTCCCGTCCGGAGGGCTCTGGTTGTACTGCGGGGATCATCCGCTCGTCCACGTCGTCGCGCGCTTTCCCGAGGACTGGGCCGGCAATGACGAGAAGAGGAGCAGCTATGATCATGCCGCGTATAGGGTGACCGGGGTAGAAGAGTTCCGTCAGCGCCTGACGCGGTCGGGCATCAAATTCGAGGAGCAGAACGTACCCGATGCGGGTTTTCAGATGTTTATGCGCGATCCGGTGGGAAACAAGGTGGAACTCAACTTTCCCAACGAGGAGGCGCCGCGGAGCGTGGCAGCGGGCACGCTGGCACCGATGCAGTTTCCCGAGCATGCCGGGCGCTAGCAGCCTGTCGGATTTGGCCCCATTCACCGGAACGGGTAGTGTTAACGGATCGCCGTTGATCGACGCTTCGGCGACAGGCTGCTTAATAAAGAACTTTAATCCAATACCATAACCCGGAGACGCTGACCACTATGTACAACCTTCACCTCACCGCAGAACAGTTGGAGTTTCGGGACGCGCTGCGGGATTTCGTGGAACGGGAAGTCAAACCCGTCGCGCTGCATCCTGCCCGCCTCGAGCCGTTTGAAAAGCCGCTGCTCATGGATCTGCTCGATCAGGCTTCGCTGATGGGCCTGCGAACACTAGCGCTGTCGGAAGAAGCCGGCGGGGCGGGCGCGGACAGCCTGACCGCCTGCATCGTGCTCGAAGAGCTCGCCGCGGGCGACGTGGACCTTGCCGTGGTCCTGGGGCAGACCGCCATGCTGGGCCAGGCTCTCGACCAACTGATGACGGATGAGCAGCGCAAGCGTTTTCTGCCGAAGTTTGTCGCAGACGAAAAATATCATCTTGCTTTCGCGGGGCGCGATGCCGATCCCAATATCGGCTGGTGCTACCACCGTCCGCTCGCCGAGGAACCGGACACCGGGCCGGCTGCCGTCAAGCAAGGCAAGGACTGGGTGATCAACGGCAGCGTTTCGTTCGTCTCCAATGCGCCGATCGCCAGGCTGTTCGCGGTCCAGGCGCGAACCGATCCGAAGAAAACCGGCAGCAACGGCGTGAGCACGCTGCTGGTGCCGCGAGACACGCCCGGCCTCACGGTAAGCGGGGCGGTCCCGGCCATAGCCGCATCCGGCGAGCGTATCCGCTGGCATCATGGCACCGGTTCCGCGGTGACATTCAAGGACTGCAAGGTGCCGGCGGATAATCTGCTTGGCAAGGAAGGACAAAGCCCGTTGGCGGGCGGCGCGCACGCCGCGCGCGGCGCGGTGCAACTGGCGGCCATCAACATCGGCGTCGCCCGCGCTGCCTACGAAGCGGCGCTCGATTACGCCAAGCTGCGCTGGCAGGGCGGGCGCCACATCATCGAGCATCCGGCGATCGGCATGAAACTCGCCGACGCCGCGATCAAGCTCGAAGTCGCGCGCAACATGGTGTGGAAGGCGGCCTGGGTGGCGGACCATCCGGATGCCGTGTCCGATCGCAGCGTCTCCGGTCTGCCGCTGCATATTATCGCCCGCTCGTTTACCGCCGAAGTGCTGCACCGGGCGACGCTGGAGACGGCGGAATGCTTCGGCGCCATGGCCGTGATGCGCGACATGCCGCTGCAGAAGTACGTGCATGACACGCTGGTTCTGCTGCACTACGCGGACAACGACAGCGCCGCCATGCTGCAGATCGCCGAGGCCCTGGCGGGTTATCAACGGCCGCTCGCGGCGTAGATATCAGGATTAAAACCAAAAAAACATCAGCCACAGAGAACACAGAGAACACAGAGGATGCAAGGCCAAAATTTAAATCAATTCGTTTCTTGATTTTCTCTGTGAACTCTGTGCCCTCTGTGGCTTGTTGTTGATTTTTTTTGAGGAATCAGAATGGATTTTTCACTGAATGAAGAACAGCGCGGCTGGCAGATGGAGGCGCGCAAGTTCGCCGAAGAAGAGATACGCCCGATTTCGCTCAAGCGCGACCAGATCGAGGACCCGCGCGAGACTTTCGACTGGGAGATCATCAAGAAAGGTTCCAAGCTCGGTTTCCGGACGCTGGCGGTGCCCAGGGAGTGGGGGGGGCATGAGGCGGATTTCGTGACGCAGGCGCTGGTGATGACCGAACTCGCCAAGGGCGACAGCTCGGTCTCCAAGACGTTCAGCCAGTGCTGGAAATGGAGCCATCTGATCGCGGCATTCTGCACGCCGGACCAGCAGCAGCGTTTTCTGAAACCATTCCTTGCGGACGACACCTACCTGCTCGGGCATGCAGGTACCGAACCCAATTCGGGCTCGGATCATCGGCTGCCGCCGGAGGACGACCCGAAGTCGGGCTGGAGGCTCAAGGCCGAGCGCCACGGCGATGAGTGGATCCTCAACGGCGAGAAATGCTTTATC
>CAYIRZ010000317.1:0-3931 GCA_964365845.1 uncultured Streptomycetaceae bacterium | reverse complement strand
GCAGAACGGCGTGCCGCAATCCATGCAGCGCGCGCCCTGGATGCCGGCCTGTTCGTCGCTCAGGTGATGGACAAACTCGCGCCAGTGCTTGATGCGCTCCCGCGGCGCGTCAGAGACCTCCTGCAGGCGCTCAAATTCCATGAATCCGGTGATCTTGCCCATATTTAATCCAAATCAAAAACCCAATTGAAACTAAGCGGCGATTTTCTTGCTTTTCGCGGCCAGCTCGCCCAGCGCCCGCCGGTATTCGTTGGGGAATACCTTGACGAATTTGGTCCGGTATTGCGGCCAATGACCGAGGATATGCCGCGCTTCTGCACTGCCGGTATATCGCACGTGTTTTTCGATCATGCGCTTGAGCATCGCCTCGTCGGCCTCGCCCAAATGCCAGACATCGCGTGCAACCTTGGCTTCCTGTTCGGCTGCGGTCAGCAGCGGCTCGAGCTTGACCATGGAAAGGTTGCAGCGGGACTCGAAGGTGCCGTCTTCGTCCAGCACATAGGCAATGCCGCCCGACATGCCCGCCGCGAAATTGCGCCCGGTCTGGCCCAGCACGACGATCGTGCCGCCGGTCATGTACTCGCAGCCGTGGTCGCCCACGCCCTGCACTACCGCGTGCGCGCCCGAGTTGCGCACCGCGAAGCGTTCGCCCGCCACGCCGCGGAAATAGGCTTCGCCGGCGATCGCGCCGTAGAGCACGACGTTGCCGGTGATAATGTTGTCCCGCGGCTCGCCGCGGAACTTGGGCGAAGGCTGCACCGAAATGCGTCCGCCCGACAGCCCCTTGCCGCAATAGTCGTTGGTGTCGCCGATGAGATCGAGCGTCACTCCTTTGGCAAGGAAGGCGCCGAGGCTCTGGCCGGCAGAACCGGCAAAACGGATATGAATCGTGTCATCCGGCAGCCCGTCGTGACCATGGCGTTTGGCGATCTCGCTCGACAGCATGGTGCCAACCGTGCGATGGATGTTGCGGATCGGCATTTCGATCGTGACTTTCTCGCCGCGCTCAAGCGCCGGCCTGGCCAGTTCGATCAACCGATGATCAAGCGCTTTTTCCAGGGCATGATCCTGTTTTTCGCAGTTGTAGCGCGCCACTTCGGGCCCGGCCTGGGGCTGGTAGAAGATCCTGGAGAAGTCGAGTCCTTTCGCTTTCCAGTGCTCGATGCCTTTCTTCGTTTCGAGCAGATCGGAGCGGCCGATCAGGTCGCTGAACTTGCGTATCCCGAGTTTCGCCATCAACTCGCGGATCTCTTCTGCCACGAAGAAGAAATAACTGATCACATGCTCGGGCTTGCCCTGGAATTTCCTGCGCAGCACCGGATCCTGGGTGGCGACCCCGACCGGACAGGTATTGAGATGGCACTTACGCATCATGATGCAGCCCGCGGTCACCAGCGGCGCGGTGGAAAATCCGAACTCGTCGGCGCCGAGCAGCGCGCCGACCACCACGTCGCGACCGGTTTTCATCTGACCGTCGGCCTGGACCGCAATACGGCCGCGCAGGCGGTTGAGCACCAGCGTTTGTTGCGTTTCGGCAAGACCCAGCTCCCACGGCGTGCCGGCGTGCTTGATCGATGACCACGGGGAGGCGCCGGTGCCGCCGTCGTGCCCGGAGATGGTGACATGGTCGGCTTTGGCTTTGGCGACACCCGCCGCAACCGTGCCGACGCCGACTTCTGAAACCAGCTTGACGCTGATCGAGGCGGCAGGATTGGCGTTCTTGAGATCGTGAATGAGTTGCGCCAGATCCTCGATCGAGTAAATGTCGTGATGCGGCGGCGGCGAAATCAGTTCCACGCCCGGCGTGGCGTAGCGCAGTTGCGCGATATATTCGGATACCTTGCGCCCCGGAAGCTGGCCGCCTTCACCGGGTTTGGCACCCTGTGCCATTTTGATCTGGATCTGCTCGGCACTGACCAGATACTCCGCGGTGACACCGAAGCGGCCCGAGGCAACCTGCTTGATTTTCGATTTCAGCGAATCGCCTTCCCTGAGCTCAATGTCGTGTTCGACGTTGCTTTTGCCCAGGCGCGAGACCAGGGTCTCGCCGCGCTTGACCGGCGCATAGCGATTGCTGTCTTCGCCGCCCTCGCCGGTATTCGACTTGCCGCCGAGACGATTCATGGCGACCGCCAGCGTAGTATGCGCTTCGGTGGAAATGGACCCCAGCGACATGGCACCGGTCGAAAAACGCTTGACGATTTCGGTTGCGGGCTCGACTTCCTCGATTGGAACCGGCGCGCACTGATCGAACTTGAACTCGAACAACCCGCGGAAAGTCATGTGGCGTTTCGACTGGTCGTTGATAAGCTGCGCGTACTCCTTGTACGTCGCGTAGCTGTTTTGCCGCGTCGAATGCTGCAGCTTGGCGATGGCATCCGGTGTCCACATGTGCTCCTCGCCGCGCAGGCGCCAGGCGTATTCGCCGCCGGTGTCGAGCGTGCCCGCCAGCACCGGATCGTCGCCGAAGGCGGCTTTGTGAATGCGGATGGCTTCTTCAGCTACTCCGAACACGCCGATACCCTCGACATTCGAGGTGGTGCCGGTGAAGTACTTGTCTACCAGCGATTTGGCGAGTCCCACCGCTTCGAAGATCTGGGCGCCGGTATAGGACATGTAGGTCGAGATGCCCATTTTGGACATGACCTTGCGCAGCCCTTTGCCGACTGCCTTGACGAAGTTCTGTATCGCCTTCTTGCGGTCAACGCCGGCCCCCAACTGATTTCTCTCGGCCAGATCCAGCAGCGATTCGAGGGCAAGATAAGGATGCACCGCTTCCGCGCCGTAGCCGGCAAGCAGGGCGAAATGATGGACTTCGCGTGCCGAGCCGGTTTCGACGACCAGGCCGGCGCTGGTGCGCAGGCCCTTGTTGAGCAGGTGCTGGTGTATGGCCGACAACGCCAGCAGCGCGGGAATCGCCACGTGGTCGCGGTCGATGCACCGATCAGAGATGATCAGGACGCTGTAGCCGGCGCGCACCGCATCCTCGGCCTGGGCGCACAGGCTTGCCAACCGCGCTTCGATCGCTTCCTTGCCCCAGGCTACGGGATAGCAGATATTGAGTTCGAAGGATTTGAATTTGCCGTCGGTGTAGCGGTCGATATTACGGATCTTCTCCATTTCGAAGAAATCAAGCACCGGCTGGCCCACCTCGAGGCGGATCGGCGGATTCATCTCGTCGATGCCGAGCAGGTTGGGCTTGGGCCCGATGAACGAAACGAGTGAAGTCACCAGCTCTTCGCGGATCGGGTCTATCGGCGGATTCGTGACCTGGGCGAAAAGCTGTTTGAAGTAGTGATAGAGCGTCTTGTTTTTGTTCGACAATACAGCCAGCGGCGAATCATTGCCCATGGAGCCGATTGCCTCCTCGCCGTTGGTCGCCATCGGTATCATCAGGAACTTGATGTCTTCCTGGGTGTAGGCGAAGGCCTGCTGGCGGTCAAGCAGCGGCACGCTCGAGCGCCCGGGCTGCAGCTTGTCGCTTTCCACATCATCAAGTCTGATGCGGATGCGGTCCATCCACTCGCTGTAAGGCTTGGCGGAAGCGAGCGTGTCTTTCAGTTCCTTGTCGTCGATGATGCGGCCCTTCTCGAGGTCGACCAGGAACATCTTGCCCGGCTGCAGGCGCCACTTCTTGACGATTTTCTCCTCGGGCACCGGCAGGCAGCCGCACTCCGAGCCCATGATGACGAGGTCATCCGAGGTGACGATGTAGCGGGACGGACGCAGCCCGTTGCGGTCGAGCGTCGCGCCGATTCTCAGTCCGTCGGTGAAGGCGATCGAGGCGGGGCCGTCCCACGGCTCCATCATGGCGGCGTGGTATTCGTAGAACGCGCGCCGCGCCGGATCCATCAGGGTGTGGTTTTCCCACGCCTCCGGGATCATCATCATCATGGCGTGGGCGACCGAGTAGCCGCCCATCACCAGCAGT
>CAYIRZ010000316.1:0-3935 GCA_964365845.1 uncultured Streptomycetaceae bacterium | reverse complement strand
GAACCGTCACAACGGCAATCACCCAATAGCGCGCAAATTTGCCGATGGCGATGAACAATGTGGATAGCCAAGGATTGAGCCGCAGCCAACCGGCGGCGACGCACAGCGGATCGCCGATGATAGGCACCCATGCCAGCAGCAGTGCAGTGCTGCCGTATTTCTGGAGGACGGCAAGGCCCTTCAGCGGTTGGGACCGGGGAATGATGCGGCCGATCAGGTACGAAGACATGCCGCCCAGCGTGTTGCCCAGCGTCGCCACGGCGAGCGCCGGCCAGAATTGTCCGGGATGGAGCTTCAGCACGCCGAACAGCACTGCCTCGGAGCCGCCGGGCAGCAAAGTCGCGGCCAGAAAGCTGCTGGTAAACAGCGCCCACAGGCTCAGAGTTTCATTCATGGTGGCGTGGAGGATGGTTTGAGGCGCATGCAGTCCAAGAGGAGGCGTCAGGCATGGGATTTAGGGTAAAATATAAATCTGTTTTTGATTATTGGCCATTACTGTAGATCGCCACCGCTCGCGGATACGCCGCCCGTGACAGCCGGCAAACCATGAATACACCTACACCACTGATCAGCGAAGACTACCGCAAAATGCAGGAACAACTGCATCAGAATCCAAATTATGGTGTAGCCTCGGTGCAGTACGCGCCCCTGGTTGCCGAAGTGCTGGATGCGGTGGGGGCCAGCGAGCTTCTGGATTATGGCGCGGGCAAAGGCCGGTTGGGGATTACGCTCAAGCAGCACATCCAGCGCCCTCTTACCATCCATCACTATGATCCGGCGATACCGGAGTGGGCGGGCTCGCCGAAACCCTGCGGATTTGTCGCGTGCATCGATGTGCTCGAGCATATCGAGCCGGACCTGATTGACAACGTGCTGGACGATCTGGTGCGCGTTACCGTCGGCGTCGGCGTATTCACGGTGCATACGCAGGCGGCGCGCAAGGTTTTGCTGGATGGCCGTAATGCCCATTTGATCCAGCAACCACCATCGTGGTGGCTGCCGAAATTTATGGACCGTTTCGAGCTGGTGACTTTTAATCGCATGCCGCTTGGCTTTTGGATCGGGGTCGAACGCAAGGGCACGTAAAATAACGATAAGGAAAAGTGCGATGGATTACGCTATCGATTTCCCCAAGACCCCGGTTCTGCCCGTTACCGAAAGCAACAAGATGTTTCCGGTCGGGCGTATCTACTGCGTGGGGCGCAACTATGCCGAGCATGCGCGCGAAATGGGGCACGATCCCGACCGCGAGCCGCCGTTTTTCTTCATGAAACCGGCCGACGCCATCGTGCAGAACGGCGCCACCATCCCTTATCCGCAGGTGACCAAGGATCTGCACCACGAGATCGAGATGGTGGTCGCCATCGGCAAGGGCGGCGCCGACATCCCGGTGGAAAAAGCGCTCGACCATGTGTTCGGCTATGGCGTGGGGCTCGACATGACGCGCCGCGACCTCCAGGGCGAAGCCAAGAAAATGGGGCGGCCGTGGGAAATGGGCAAGGCGTTCGACAATTCAGCGCCGTGCACCGCGCTCAAGCCCGCGTCTATGGTCGGCCATCCCGCGAAAGGCGCGATCTGGGTGAAGGTCAACGGCGCGGTGAAACAGCAAGGCGATCTCGCCGACATGATCTGGAACGTGCCGGAAATGATCGCCTACCTGTCCAAGCTCATCACGCTGCAACCCGGTGATCTCATCATGTCCGGCACCCCGGCCGGCGTTGGTCCGGTGCAGCGCGGCGACAAGCTCGAAGGGCATGTCGATGGTGTCGGTGACTTGGTGATTACTTACGCGAAATAAGGTGGGTGGTTTTTAAGGCGTAAGCCGTAAGCCGTAAGCGGTGAGCCGTGAGCGGTAAACCGGGGGGCGAGCGTCAACGTTAAGGAGAGTCTGACCAATGCCATTTTTTCAATGTGAACTCTCCCAAACCCCATCACAGATTGCATGCGTGGCAAGAGGCAATGGCGCTGGTTCGTGCGGTCTACGAGATTACCCGGGGGTTTCCGGCGGAAGAGACCTATGGCCTGGCCTCGCAGCTAAGACGCGCCGCTGTGTCGGTACCTAGCAACCTGGCGGAAGGCGCTGGCAGGGACGGCCGGAAGGAATTCGTGAGGTTTCTGAGCATCGCTCGTGGATCGTTGAGCGAGTTGGAAACGCAATTGTTGATTGCGGTCGACTTGGGATATCTTCCAAGAGAGCATAGCGCGTTCGCATTGCTTGAGAGAGTGTCGCGGCTCATTACCGGGTTGCACCGAAAGCTTGCTAACCGGTAAGCCGTAAGCGGTAAGCGGTAAGCGGTAAGCCGTAAGGGCGAACCACGAACAACGAACCACGGCATCCTGCGAATTATAGACAGGTTTAATCCGCTTACTGCTTACGGCTCACCGCTCACGCCTTTACGTTTTCACGGCTTACCGCTCACGGCTTACGGCTTACGGCTTACGGCTCACGCATTTTATACAGAGGAAAAACAATGCAAAAGAGAAAACTCGGCAGGAACGGACCGGATGTCCCGGCGCTCGGGCTCGGCTGCATGGGCATGTCCATCAGCTACGGCGAACCCAACGATGAAGAATCGATCGCGACCATGCACCGCGCCATCGAACTCGGCGCCAATCTGCTGGTGACGTCCGACGCCTACGGCAGCGGCGTCAACGAGGATCTGGTCGGCAAGGCGATCCAGGGTAGACGCGACCGGGTGCTGGTCGCCACCAAGTTCGGCAATGTTTCGCTGGGCGGCGGCGTGCCCGAGGGGCTTTCCGGCGGCCATCCCGATTACGTGCCGCTCGCGTGCGACCGCAGCCTGAAGCGTCTCGGCGTGGACGTGATCGACATCTACGGACTGCACCGCGTCGATGCCAAGGTGCCGATCGAGGACACGGTGGGCGCGATGAAACGCCTCGTCGAGCAGGGCAAGGTGCGCTATCTGGCGCTGTCGGAGGCGGGGCCGGATACGATACGCCGCGCGCACAAAGTACATCCCATTGCCGCGGTTGAGACCGAGTATTCGTTATGGAGCCGCGACGTCGAGAACGACGTGCTGCCGGCCTGCCGCGAACTGGGCGTGGCCTTCATGGCGTATGCGCCGCTCGGCCGCGGCTTCCTGACCGCCACCATCAAAACGCTCGACGCGCTGTTGCCGAAAGACCGCCGCCGCGATCATCCGCGCTTCGATCCCGAGAACATCAAGCGCAATGCCGAACTGCTGAAGCCGATCGAGACCATCGCCGCGGCGAAAAAATGCACGCCGGCCCAGGTGGCGCTGGCGTGGGTGCTGGCGCAGGGCCAGGACATCGTACCCATTCCCGGCACCAAGCGCCGCAACTATCTGGAGCAGAACTGCGGCGCGCTCGACGTCAAGCTCGGCAACGAAGATATCGAAAATCTCAAGAAAGCGTTTCCGCCCGGCGTCACCGCCGGCACGCGCTATCCCGAGAAGCAGATGAAGGCGCTGGGGATTTAATCCGAAAAACTTCAGTTCATTTTTTCCGTCTCCTGGAGACAGGCTTCTCGGCGGCGGCCATCGTCGATGCCAGTGAGCTGAATGCTCGCAAACGGGCCGCGAAATCCGCAGCCGTCACGATCCGAGCCATACCCAACGACAGCAAGTGTTTCTTGTCTCCTGTAACAAGGAATTCAGCGCCCGAGGCAACCAGCGCCTCGAGCACGTGCGTGTCCTTGGGGTCGGACGGCGCGATCGGGAGCAACACGTTGTCCGTGCTTACCGTGATTGCTTTCATCCGCATGATGTCGACATAGTCACGAAGGTCGTCGTCCGATAGCCCTGCTTGCATCAGCAGTTTCCGAACCTTCGGGTAAAGCAAGACGCGCCTGAACTCTTCGAGCGATGCTTCGGAGACGACCAGGTCGAACTTCCCCTCAAGCCATGCGGACACGATCTGCCCTGGAGCCCCTTCAGGGCGACCGATGCCGGAAA
>CAYIRZ010000315.1:0-3940 GCA_964365845.1 uncultured Streptomycetaceae bacterium | reverse complement strand
ATAGGGCTGCATCCCGCGGGCACACGCTAATCTACCGAGGTGCGTACGGGCCAGCACCTCCAGACTCTCCTGTCGTGTCAGTTCCTGAATCAACATGGTTGCTTTGCGGCGTCTCGGCGAAGCGTCCCCTCCAACACATAAACGCACTCTTCATTGCGTGTGTGGCTATGGGGCGGCGGAACATTTGAATTCGGCGGCACGCTCAATTCGAAGACGCCCATACCGCCGGTGGCAGTGCCATAACAGGCGTGGTTGTTCGTTGAACAAGCCCGTGTCAGATAACGCATAGTTGTCATATTTCGCTAATGTTAAATGCCCATTCTCCGCCCGTTTTTCGGGTATTCCAAGTGGGGGCGCGAATGACTGTCAGCTTTCGGGTGCCGCTGCCGACCGACCGGAATCGGGCCGAAAGCTGACCATCATGCCTACGACGGCGGCTTAATTTATTGATTACCGTCAAGAATTGACAGATTAAAAGTCCGCCAGCCGTACCCACGGCGAATGACTCTACTACTGCTGCGGCTTGATGCCCGCGGCATTCATCACTTTCTTCCACTTCGCGATTTCGTCCTGGATGAACGCCTTGCTGGCTGCCGGCGTGGCGCCCAGGGTCTCCGCGCCGTATCCCGCAAAACTGTCGCTCACGAACTTGGTCCGGAGCGTCTTGTTGACGGCCTCGTTGAGCCTGCCGACGATGTCGCGCGGCGTGCCCGCCGGCGCGAGTATGGCGGTGAAGGTCCCCGCTTCCACTCCCTTGACGCCCGCTTCGCGCAGCGTCGGCACTTCGGGCAGTTGCGGCGAGCGGGCGGCCGCGGTCACGGCCAGCGCCCTGACTTTTCCGCCGCGGACATGGCCCAGCGCCGACGAGAACTGGTCGAACATGACGTCGACGCGCCCTCCGATCAGATCCAGCACCGCAAGGCTCCCGCCTTTGTACGGGACGTGAATCATGCTTACCCCGGTCACGGTCTGAAACAGTGCTCCGGCCAGCTGGCCGGTGGAGAAGTTGCCGGAAGACGCCATGGTCAATTCGGTCCCGCGCAATTTGGCGTTGGCGATGAATTCCTTCACTGTTTTCGCCGGATAAGAGGGATTCACCAGCATCACCAGCGGAACGTTCGAGATCAGCGAGATGGCCGCGAAATCCCTGACCGGGTCGTAACGGAGCTTGCTGTTGACCACCGGCGCAATCGTCAGCAGCCCGGTCGAGCCGACCAGCAGCGTGTAACCGTCGGGCGCCGAAGTGGCGACGATTTCCGCGCCCACCGCCCCGCCCGCGCCGCCGCGGTTGTCGACGACGATGTTGCGCCCGAGCAGTTCCGCCATGCCCGGCGTGACGGCGCGCGCGGTCAGATCGACGTTGCCGCCCGGCGCAAACGGCACGATGACGCGGATCGGGCGTTCCGGATAAGCGGCCGCGGCGCCCTGCACAAGACCGGCGAGCAACACCCACAACGTGATTTTCAATTTGGAAATCCTCATGACTCCAAGCAGCCTGTCGGACTTGGTCCTATAGTGCTTTTCATTTTAGGAGATTGTTGGACCCAAGTCCGACAATCTCCTAGCCTTTGCGCTTCACCCGCACGCCCGCCCACCCTCTGGCAAACGTGATTTTGAGTTCTTCGTCCGCTACCACCCGCGCGCTGTCACGCACGATTTTGCCGTCGGCGCTTTCGGTGATGCTGTAGCCGCGCTCGAGCACAAGTTCGGGATTGAGGTGCTTGAGATGGGCTTCGAGCCCCTTCAACTGCGTGGCTGCGGTTTTCAAGCAGTCGCGGGCCGCTACACGCAGCCGCCGCGCCAGATCGTCTCTTGTTCTGGCCAGCGCTTCCAGATCCGGCTGCGCGGCACCCACGCGCTGCGCCAGTTCGCGCACCCGCCAGGAGCCGTCTTCCCACTCCCGCCGCCACGCGCCGCGCAGGCGGCTTGCCAGGTGCTGCAGGTGCTGCGTCTGATTTTTGATGCGCTCGCCCGGATGCGTGAGGCGCCGCGACAGGTAGTCGAGCCGCTGCATGCGCTCTTCCAGCACGCGTTCCGTCACCCGGCTCAGACGGTGATACCACTGCCGCAACTGCTGCGCGAGTTCGGCGCGGTCCGGGCTCACGAGTTGCGCGGCGGCGGTCGGCGTCGGCGCGCGCGCATCCGCCACGAAGTCGGCGATGGTGAAATCGGTCTCGTGCCCCACGCCGCTCACTACCGGTATCGGGCAGGCAGCGATCGCGCGCGCCACGACCTCTTCGTTATACGCCCACAAATCCTCGATGCTGCCGCCGCCGCGGCAGACGATGATCACATCGCACTCGTTGCGAGCGCCGGCGGTGGCAATGGCCTGGGCGATTTTCTGCGCCGCGCCCTCGCCCTGCACCGGCGCGGGATAGAGAATCACCGGCAACGACGGCATGCGGCGCCTGAGCGTGGTCAGCACGTCGCGCAGCGCGGCCGCCTGGGGCGAAGTCACCACGCCGACCGCGCGCGGAAATGCCGGCAGCGGTTTTTTGCGCGCCGCATCAAACAGGCCTTCCTGCTCCAGCTTCGCCTTGAGCTTTTCGAATGCCTCGTAGAGCGCACCCAGTCCCGCGCGGCGCATGTTTTCCACGTTGAGCTGGAATTTGCCGCGCGCCTCGTACAGCGTCGGACAGGCGCGCACTTCGACCTGCATGCCGTTTTCCGGCAGCCAATCAAGGTATTGCACTTTGTGGCGGAACATCACGCAGTCGACCTGCGCGACGGCGTCTTTCAGCGTGAAGTAACAGTGTCCGGAATCGTAGCGCTTGAAATTGGAGATCTCGCCCGCCACCCACATCAGCGGAAGGCTCTGTTCCAGAACATCTTTAGCCAGGCGATTGAGTTCGCCGACCGAGATGACCTGGGTCGAAATCCGTGCCGTGAAGGAGTCGAGCATCGTGCCATTCTATAACACCGCAAGCGCGCGCCCGGCGCCTTCCAAAAAACGCGAAAGCACGCAATTTTTTCAAACGATTCAAGCCCTCGCGTGGCTTGCCTCGCGTTTTGATACAGGCCATGTCATCCACAGCGCCTGCATTTCCACGACCATGCCGCGCCGGCAGCCGGCCCGCCCCGGGTAAAATAATGTAACATTATGATTAATATAGAAATATTATTGGTTTAAATTTTGAGCGCCGGGCAAAATTCCTATATGGAAAACTCACTTAGGCAAACTGCTGACAGGATACGCACAGGTTTATCCACAGAGAATGTGGACAACATGAAAAACTTGTTGCGCATGACGAGGTTAAAAAAAACTCGTAATGAAACTTCTGAGTTTATGCTTGCTGAAAATTCATCAGCCGGATAAAGTGACGGCGACTTTCATGGAGCAAAAAATTGTTCGCAATCATTGAAGCTGCAGGCTGGCCGATCTGGCCGATTATCATCTCATCCATCATCGCCCTCGCGATCATCGGCGAGCGCTTCTGGTCTTTGCGGCAAGCCATTGTCATACCGAAGAATCTGCTGATCCAGACCGTCCAGGAATACCGCCAGAACGGCGTGACGCCGCAGATGCTGGTGCGCCTGTCCGCCGACTCGCCGCTCGGCCAGGTGTTCGCCGCCGGGCTCAAGAACGTCCAGAGCACGCCGGCGATCATGAAAGAGGCCATAGAGGAAGCCGGGCGCAGCGTGGCGCATGAACTCGAACGCTTTCTCACCAGCCTCGGCACCATTGCCGCCATCGCGCCGCTGCTGGGCCTGTTCGGCACCGTCATCGGCATGATCGAGATCTTCGGCTCGCAGGCGGCCGAGGGCGCGGGCGTGGTGCCTGGCATGGGCAACCCGGGCCAGCTCGCGCACGGCATCTCCATCGCGCTCTACAACACCGCTTTCGGCCTGATGATCGCCATTCCGGCGCTGATCTTCTGGCGCTACTTCCGCGCCCGCGTCGACGCCTACCTTCTGTCCATGGAGCTGGCGGCCGAGCGCT
>CAYIRZ010000314.1:0-3946 GCA_964365845.1 uncultured Streptomycetaceae bacterium | reverse complement strand
TCGACGCCGCAAAACAGATCTGCAAGGCGCGTTTCATCGCTTTCGGCAGCGCGGGTAAGGCGCCTCAGATCACGCCGCTCAGTCTGGATCGGCTCGCCGATCAGTATGCAAGCGGGAAGTTGCGCGCAGTCGTGCACTGACTGCAGGTTCAATCCCGAAAGTGGCCAAAGGCCGCGGTTTCGACCATAATTACGCGTCTTTCGCGCCACCCCCCTGCAAGGAAACCTGATGAGTTCTCGTGTTGAACTGGCGAACGCGATCCGCGCGCTCGCGATGGATGCGGTGCAAAAAGCGAATTCCGGCCATCCCGGCATGCCGATGGGCATGGCTGAAATCGCCGAAGTGCTGTGGCGCCAGCATTTGCGGCATAACCCCGCCAATCCCTTCTGGGCCGACCGCGACCGCTTCGTGCTGTCCAACGGCCACGGCTCGATGCTGCTGTACTCCCTGTTGCATCTGACCGGATATGACCTGTCGATGGACGAGATCAAACGGTTCCGGCAACTCCACTCCAAAACGCCGGGCCACCCCGAATATGGCTGCGCGCCGGGCGTGGAGACGACCACCGGCCCGCTCGGGCAGGGGTTGGCCAACGCGGTCGGCATGGCCATCGCCGAACGCGCACTCGCCGCTGAATTCAACCGCGACGGTTTCGACATCGTCGATCACCATACCTACGTGTTCGCGGGCGACGGCTGCCTGATGGAAGGCATTTCGCATGAGGCGTGTTCGCTCGCCGGCACCCTGGGCTTGGGCAAACTCGTTGTTTTATATGACGATAACGGCATTTCCATCGACTCCGAAAAAGCCTCGATGAAACAGTGGTTCACCGACGACGTGCCGAAGCGCTTCGAAGCCTATGGTTGGCACGTGATCCCTAATGTCGATGGCCACGATGGCGCTGCGATCGATGCTGCCATCAGCAAAGCCAAGGCGGAAACGGCGCGTCCGACGCTGATCTGCTGCAAGACCGTAATCGCGAAAGGTTCGCCGAAGAAAGCCAACACCGGCGCTGCGCACGGCGCGCCGCTGGGAGCCGAAGAAATTGCCGCGACGCGCGCGAACCTGGGCTGGAATCATCCGCCGTTCGAGATCCCGCAAGCGGTTTATGAGGGCTGGAACGCGAAGCCCCGCGGCGCAAAACTCGAAGCGCAGTGGAACGAGAAATTCGCCGCGTACGCGCGGGCCCACCCGCAATTCGCCGCCGAGTTCAAGCGGCGCATGGCGGGCGAACTGCCGGCCGGCTGGCGCGCGCACTGCGAGGCGTTTGTCGCCAAGGTCAATGAAAAGGCCGAGACCATTGCCACGCGCAAGGCCTCGCAAAACGCCATCGAGGGGCTGGCGCCGGCGTTGCCGGAACTGATAGGCGGATCGGCCGACCTTGCCGGGTCCAACCTCACGCTATGGTCGGGATCCAGGCCTGTCGGGAAAACCGGCGGCGGCAACTATCTTTATTTCGGGGTTCGCGAGTTCGGCATGGCGGCGATCGTGAACGGGTTGTCGCTGCATGGCGGGCTGGTGCCGTACGACGCAACCTTTCTGGTGTTTTCAGATTACGCGCGCAATGCGCTGCGCATGGCCGCCCTGATGAAAATCCGCGCCATCCATGTTTTCACCCACGATTCGATAGGATTGGGTGAGGACGGCCCCACGCACCAGCCGGTCGAGCATGCCGCCACCCTGCGCCTGATCCCCAACATGGACGTGTGGCGGCCGTGCGATGCGCTGGAAACGGCGGTGGCATGGATAGCCGCAATCGACCGCCGGGACGGCCCCGCCAGCCTGTTGTTGTCGCGCCAGAACCTGCAGTTCCAGAAGCGCAGCGCCGAGCAGATCGCTACCGTGCGCCGTGGTGGTTACGTATTAGCGGAAGCGCAAGGCGGAAAACCCGCCGCAGTCATCATCGCCACCGGCTCCGAAGTGCAGCTCGCGCTCGAAGCGCAAAAAGCACTCGCGGCAGAGGGCGTTGCGGCGCGGGTGGTGTCGATGCCCTCGACTAATGTGTTTGACCGCCAAGAGGCGGCCTACCGCGCAAGCGTGCTGCCGCGTGGCATGCCACGGGTTGCGGTCGAAGCCGGGGTTTCCGATTTCTGGCGCAAGTATGTGGGACTGGAAGGCGCGGTGGTCGGCATTGACCGTTTCGGTGAGTCGGCGCCTGCCGGAGAGCTTTTCAAGTTCCTCGGCATCACCGCCGAAAAGGTGGCCGCGGCCGTAAAAAGCGTTTTATGACCCTGCCGGATGCGCTCGATTTGCGCTGAATCAAGAAAATCGGGTGCTCTGGCGGTAAAATTTCAATTTTCGTCCCGGGAGAAGTTCGATGGCTATCAAAGTTGCGATTAACGGTTATGGCCGCATCGGCCGCAATATACTGCGCGCCTTCTATGAGAGCGGCAAAAAACACGACTTGCAGATCGTTGCGATCAACGATCTGGGTAACGCCGAAACCAATGCGCATCTGACGCGCTACGATACCGTGCATGGCAAGTTCCCGGGCAAGGTTGAAGTCGATGGCGATCACATGGTGGTCAACGGCGACCGCATCAAGGTGCTGGCGATGCGCAACCCGGCCGAACTGCCGTGGGGCAGTCTGGGGGTGGACGTCGTGCTCGAATGCACCGGACTTTTCACCAGCAAGGACAAGGCCGGCGCACACCTCAAAGGCGGCGCCAAGAAAGTGATCATCTCCGCTCCCGGCGGCAAGGACGTTGACGCGACCGTGGTCTACGGCGTCAACCACAAGACGCTGAAAGCCGGCCACACCGTGATCTCCAACGCCTCGTGCACCACCAACTGCCTGGCGCCCATGGTCAAGGCGCTGCATGACAAAATCGGCGTGGTGCAGGGGCTGATGACGACCATCCATGCCTACACTAACGACCAGGTCCTGACCGATGTCTATCACGAAGATCTGCGCCGGGCCCGTTCGGCGACGATGTCCATGATCCCGACCAAAACCGGCGCTGCCGCTGCCGTGGGACTGGTATTGCCCGAACTGAATGGCAAGCTCGACGGCTTTGCAATGCGCGTGCCCACCATCAACGTCTCGGTGGTGGATCTCACGTTCACGGCGGCGCGGGCGACCACGGTCGACGAAGTCAACGCGATCATGAAAGCCGCGGCAGAGGGCGAGATGAAAGGCGTGCTCGAATACAGCACGGGGCCGCTGGTGTCTATCGACTTCAACCACAACCCGGCGTCCAGCATATTCGATGCGACGCTGACCAAGGTGACCGGCGGCACGCTGGTGAAAACGCTGGCTTGGTATGACAATGAATGGGGCTTCAGCAACCGGATGCTGGACACCACCGTCGCCCTTATGAATGCAAAATAACCTCTTTTGCCACAGAGGGCACAGAGAAGGTCAAGAAATAACCACCCCATATTTTCAATATAATCATGGCACTACAGTGGCGCAACGGTTTCGAGGCGAGTGATCTGGGGGTGTTTCAATCTCTGTGACCTCTGTGTACCCGTCAAGCGGGTATTAAAAAGAAATCTCTGTGGCTTAAGGGGTTTACCTTGAACATACTCAAAATGACCGATCTCGACCTGCGCGACAAGCGGGTCCTGATCCGCGAGGATTTCAACGTCCCGCTGAAAGACGGCGTCATCACCGACGACACGCGCATCCGCGCGGCGCTGCCGGGCATCAGGCATGCGCTGGCCCGGAATGCGCGGCTGATGCTGGTATCGCATCTCGGCCGCCCCAAGGAGGGTGAATTCGACGAGGCCGAGTCGCTGGCGCCCATCGCCAGGCATTTGTCGTCGCTGCTGGGGATGGACGTGCCTTTGCAGCGCGACTGGCTCGAGGGCGTGGAAGTCGAGCCGGGGAAGGTGGTGTTGCTGGAAAACTGCCGCTTCAACAAGGGCGAGAAAAAAAACGACGCCGCACTGGCGCAGAAAATGGCGGCGCTGTGCGACATCTACGTCAACGATGCTTTCGGCA
>CAYIRZ010000313.1:0-3961 GCA_964365845.1 uncultured Streptomycetaceae bacterium | reverse complement strand
TCGCCGCGCTTGCCAGCAGCGTTCCCGGCGAGAGCCTCGACAGCGGCCTCGGTGAGCTTCCGCACTACAGCCAATGGGCCGACAACACCGGCAAGCGGCTGGACATCGCCAGCCGCAGATAATCCGGTTTAAGAGTTTGTCGAACGCAAGTCCGGCAAACTCCTAGGGTTAATCGACCTTCGCACCCGACAATTTCACGACTTTCGCGTACTTCTCGAGGTCCCGGCGAACGAATGCGGCGAACGCCTCGGGACTGCCGCCCACGGGATCGGCCCCCAGCGCTTCGAACTGCAACCGGATCTCCGGCGTGTTCACCACCTTCACCAGCGCCGCGTTGAGGCGGGTGACGATTGGCTTCGGCGTCTTTGCGGGCGCAAACATTCCGAACCAGTTCACCGCCTCAAACCCCGGCACGCCCGCCTCGCTGATCGTCGGGACGTCCGGCAACTGCGGCGAGCGCTTCGCGCCGGCGATACCGAGCACGCGCACCCGCTCCGACTTGATGTGCGCCACGATCGGCGCAATCGAGTTGAACATCATGTTCATATGCCCCGCCAGCACGTCGGTCACCGCCTGCGGCGCCCCCTTGTACGGCACGTGCGTGATATTGATGCCCGCCATTTGTTTGAACAGTTCCATCGCCAGGTGATTAGCGGTGCCGTTGCCGGCCGAGGCGTAGTTGAGCTTGCCCGGCTGCGCCTTGGCGAGCGCGATCAATTCCTTCACCGTCCTGGCGGGAACCGAGGGATGGGTGATCAGCAGGAAAGGCCCGATCGAGATCAGACCGATCGGCGCGAAATCCCTGAGCGTGTCGTAAGGCACGCTCTTCCGCAGGTGCGGGAGGATCGTGAGCGCGCCCGGGCTGCTGATGAACAGCGTGTAGCCGTCGGGGGTCGCGTTGGCCGCGAGCTCCGCGCCGATCAACCCGCCCGCCCCGCCGCGGTTGTCCACGACGAGTTGCTGGCCGAGCAGGCTGGACAGGCCGGGCGTCACCAGGCGCGCTGTGACGTCGGGAGTGCCGCCGGCGGGAACCGAAACGATCACCCGGATCGGCTTGCTGGGATAGACTTGCGCGGTGGCCAGCGGGGGCAGCAGCGCAAGTGCGAGTGCGGCAAAGACTTTACGCGGAATGTTCATGGCTCTCCTCTTTTCTTTATACGACCAAGCCGAATTATTGCAGGAATTGTAACCGGCTAGGAGCTTGTCGGACTTGAGTCCAACAAGCTCCTTAAACAAAACCGCCCTAAAAAAAACGTGAAAGTGCCATCAAAGTCCGACAGGCTGCTAGTTCCGTCAGAGCTTGCGGTCGCTGAGACCCACCTTGGCGTAGATTTCGTTGATGTGCTCCTTCACGTCCGGCGGTGTGTTGTCATGCTCCGGCATATGCGCCCAGCCCACTTTCTGCCGCGCGTACCGTCCCATGATCTCGTCCTGATCGGAGGTGCCGCCGCTGATGCCGTAGCAGCCCACCATTTCATCGCCCTTGAACACCGGCGCGCAGCCGCCCGAGACCACCACCTTTCCGCCGGTGAACACCGAGGCATTCATGAGCATCTGCGGGTTGCGCTCCTTGAACCATTGCTGGATCACCAGGCCGTCCGTAAAGCGCGGGCTCATCGAACGGAACGCCGCCACAGTATAAGCTTTGCTCCGGGCAGTTTCCGGGGTAATGAAACCGGCGTCATCCATGCGTTCCAGCGCCAGCAGGTGCCCCTCGGCGTTCACGATGGCGATGGCGACCGGCACCCGCATCTCCTCCGCCTTTTCGACCACCGCCTTGATGAATTCACGGCATTCCACTGCTCGCAGCTTTGCCATAACGTCCCCCCCTCCTGTAGGATCAGCGAGTTAGCTGCGAAGTATAAAGGTTTCGCACCGGCCGCGGCCATGCATCGCACAACATCGAGCCGGTCTCGCCGTACAACACAAGGAGAAGTCATGAAAATCATCGTCCTGTTCCTGACAGCCGCGCTCGCGCTCATCGCATCCGGCGCCACATGGTCGCAGAGCGGCTATCCGGCAAAACCGGTACGGGTGGTCCTTGGTTTTCCGCCGGGCAGCGCCGCCGATGTCGTCACCCGCATCGTTTCCGCAAAAATGGGCGAAGGCCTACGCCAGGGCTTCGTCATCGACAACCGGCCCGGCGCGAGCAGCAACATCGCCGCCGAAACCGTCGTGCGGGCGCCCGCCGACGGTTACACGCTGTTCATGGGCACGATCGCCAATACCATCAACGCCAGCCTTTATAAAAACCTGGGCTTCGACTTCTCGCGCGATCTTGCGCCCATTGCCGGCGTCGCCTCGGTACCGAATCTGCTGGTGGTGCATCCGTCGATGCCGGTGCGCTCGGTCAAGGAACTGATCGCGTTCGCCAAAGCGCGGCCCAACGAGGTCCTGTACGGCTCCTCGGGCAACGGCACGAGTCCGCATCTCTCGGGCGTGCTGTTCAACACCATGGCGCGCATCAAGCTCGTGCACGTCCCGTACAAAGGCAGCCCGCAGGCCGTTACCGACCTGGTTGCGGGCAGAGTGCAGGTCATGTTCGCCCCCGCCTCGACCGCGCTGCCGTTCATCAGAGCCGGCAAGCTGCGGGCGCTGGCCTCGAGTGGCGCGCAGCGTGCCGCCATTGCGCCCGATCTGCCGACGGTCGCCCAAGCCGCGCTTCCCGGATTTGAAACTTCGATCTGGTTCGCCCTGCTGGCGCCCGCCGGGACGCCGCGCGAAATCGTGGAACGGCTCAATGCCGAAACCGCGCGCGCACTGGCGGACACCGATGTCAAAAGCAAGTTCGCCGCGCAGGGGATCGAAACCATGGGCGGAACGACCGCGCAAATCGCCGCCTTGATTCGCGAGGAAACCGTGAAATGGGCGCGCGTCGTGCAGGATTCGGGGGCAAAAATCGACTGACCGGATCACGCTCGGCGCATTCGGTAAACGGGGAACTTTTCGGAAGAAGGGGTTTGACATGACAACTGAACTTGCAGGCAAGGTGGCACTGGTCACCGGGGCTTCGCGCAACATCGGACGCGCCATCGCCCTCTCGCTCGCGGCGGGCGGCGCCGCGGTCGCGATCAACACGCGCTCGTCGCGGGAAGATGCCGAAAAGGTCGCGCAGGAAATCCTCGCGGCGGGCGGCCAGGCGGAAGTCTTCATGGCCGACATTGCCGGCGCCGGCGCCGTGAAGGCAATGACCGAAAGCGTGATCAAGCGCTTCGGCCGCATCGACATCCTCGTGCTCAACGCTTCGGTGCGCAGCGAGAAGCCTTTCCTTGAACTCACCTACGAAGAATGGCGAGTCCCGCTCTCGATCACGCTCGACGGTGCTTTTTACCTGGCCCAGGCGTGTCTGCCCTCGATGATCAAGGCCGGCGGCGGCAGCATCGTCACCCTCGGCGGCATGATGTCCCTCTCGGGCGCGAAAAAACGGGTACATGGGTCGGTCGCGAAACACGGCCTGGTCGGAATGACGCGGGGCCTCGCTCGCGAGTTCGGGGAACACGGCATACGCGCCAATTGCGTGGCACCGGGGCAGATGAACACCGCCCGCGCGGCCGGCCGTTCGGCGCGCGCGGGCGAGGACCTGATTCCGCTCGGCCGCCGGGGCGAACCGGAAGAAATTGCCACCACGGTGCGCTTCCTGTGCGGTCCCGGTGCCAGCTACCTCAACGGCCAGACCATACAGGTGAACGGCGGCCAGATGATGTTCTGACAAAACGCGTTCGCAAGCGGCCGTGCCACATTGCTTTCACTCCGGCTTGATGCCGGAGTCCTTGACCACCTTCGCCCATTTCTTGAGTTCGTCATGTATCAGCACTGAGTATTTTTTATATTCCGGAGTGTTGCTAGAGCCTGTCTCAATAATATCCGCGCGATGCGTTGCGGCCAAAACGGGATGGCTGCTAGGAGCGGGGCGCAGCCAATATCGCGAATATTGGCAAGCGACGGGACAACGCAGACGCCT
>CAYIRZ010000312.1:0-3974 GCA_964365845.1 uncultured Streptomycetaceae bacterium | reverse complement strand
CCCGCCGCGTTGTTTTTTGTACTTGTGGAAAATTTTACCGCGGCGGCGCAGCAGCGGCTGACTGGATGCTGTTGAATTCCGCCAGGATCATGTCGTTGAGATCGCGCGGGATCGGCGTGATGCCGGACTGCAGCACCTGGAGCATCTGCCGGCGTTCCTCGGGTGACAGACCGGCATATTCGTTGCGCGCCTGACCGACGATGGTTTTCTTGTCGTCATCGGACAGATTGTTGAGCCGCTCATGCGCCTGACGCACGGCGGAGGCTTTCAGCGCCAGTTCCTGGACGAGCATGGGTCTAAGAGCGGCATTCCCGGGATCGGCCAGCGCACGCCGCATGCTCACATACACTTCGTCGCGCTGCGCCGGCATCAGGTAGATGAATCCCTCGTCGATCAGCGCCCTCAGCTTCTGGTCATCCAACGCGTACGGAGAAGGCGGCAGGACCGCCACCCTGGAACGCTCGTCTTCGCGCTGCGCGCCTTCGATAACGGCCTGCGCCGATGAAGTAATGACCTGGTCGCGCAACACGCGCAGCAGGATCAGGGTCAGTGGTTCGACGGCAAAGCTGGCCGAGGACCAGATCACCAGCAGCAGGCCGATCAGACAGCGATACATATAGGCCGCCTCCAGCAGCGACGCCCTTGGTCACGCAGGACACTCGGGAATTTTCGGCGGAAACCCGCGTTTCAAAGTTCCGATCAAGGGGGAAAGTCTAGCACCGCGTAGCAGCCGTCTTTATGACTTCTGGCCGCTTTTTTACGACTTTCCCCCATCCTGTTTTACGGCACGCCCAACGGATTCTTTTCGTTTGGGATGAAAATATATACTAACTATTTGTTTTTATTTAGTTTTTTTAATTTTAGGAGTTTGACGGGGCTAAATCCGACAAACTCCTAGCCGCTGTTTCTTAATCCCGCGGCAATGCCGTTGATCGTGAGCATGATCGCGCGCCTGATCACCTCGTTGTCATCGCCCGCCCGCAGCCGGCGCAGCAGCGTAATCTGCAGATGGTTGAGGGGGTCGATATAGGGCGAGCGGTTGCGAAAGCTGCGTGCCAGCGCCGGATTGGTCTCAAGCAGTTCCCGATGACCGGTGATGGCGAACAGATGCTTGACGGTGAGTTGCCATTCCGCCTGTATTCTGCCGAAAACCTGCGCGCGCAGCAGTTCATCGCCGACCAGTTCCGCATAGCGTGAAGCGATCCCGAAATCGCACTTGGCAAGCACCATGTCCATGTTGGAAAGCAGGGTCTGGAAAAACGGCCAGTTGCGGTGCATTTCCTGCAGCGGGGCGAGCGCCTTGTCGCCCTCGCGCTCGATCAATGCCTGCACTGCCGTGCCGAAGCCATACCAGCCGGGCAGCATGATACGCGACAGGCCCCAGCTGAACACCCACGGGATGGCGCGCAGGTCTTCGATCTCCCATGACTTTTTGCGCGAAGCCGGCCGGCTGCCGATGCGCAATTCCGAGATCTCCGCGATCGGTGTGGCTTCGCGGAAGAAACGGATGAATCCCGGCGTTTCGTAAACCAGATCGCGGTAAGCCAGAAATGCCCGCTGGCTCAAACGCTCCATGACCTCATGATAGACGGCGGCGTTGGTCCCGGCACTGCCGCGGTCGAGCAACGTCGCTTCCAGCGTGGCGGCGATCAGCGTCTCCAGGTTGCGCCGGCCGATCTCGGGATCGGCATACTTGCTGGCGATGACTTCGCCCTGCTCGGTGATGCGGATCTGCCCGTTCACGCTGCCCGGCGGCTGCGCCAGAATGGCCTCATAGCTCGGACCACCGCCGCGCCCGACGGTGCCGCCGCGCCCGTGAAACAGGCGTAACTCGATACCGTGGCGCGCGAACACCTTGACCAGTTCGACTTCGGCCTTGTACAGCTCCCAGTTGGCGGTGAGAAATCCGCCGTCCTTGTTGCTGTCGGAGTAGCCCAGCATCACTTCCTGAACGTTGCCGCGGCTGGCCAGAAGCTTGCGGTAATAGGGCAACTGAAACAGCCCGTCCATGATCGCGCCGCAGCGGCGCAGATCGCCTATGGTCTCGAACAGCGGGATGATGTTGAGCGCAAGCCGGGGTTCGCAACCGGGAGCGAGCAAGCCCGCTTCCTTGAGCAGCAGCGCAACCTCCAGCAGGTCGCTCACGCCGTCGGTCTTGGAAATGATGTAGTTCGGCAGTGCCTGGGCGCCGTAGCGCCGGTGGATGGTTGCGGCGGTTTCGAACATCCCCAGTTCCTTGGCCGACTCTTCGCTGTAAACCAGATAGGGCAATTTGAGCGGCCGCGGCGTGGCGATTTCGCGCAGTAGCAGCCCGATTTTTTCGGCTTCGGGCAGCGCGGCGTAATCGATGCCATCGTCGCCGCGTGCAAAGAGTTCGGCGATGACCCGCTCGTGCACCCCGCTGTGCTGCCGCATGTCGAGCGAACACAGATGAAAGCCGAACACCTCCGCGGCGCGACGCAGGTGGCGCAGCCGCCCGCGGGCGATGCGCGCGCCGCCGTTCCTCATGAGCGAATCGGCAATGACATCGAGATCGGCGATGAATTCGGCGCAGTCGGTGTAAGGCTGCGCGGCAGCTGCCGGCTGGCGCTCCGCAACATGCTGGTCGAACTGTTGCGCGGTGGCGGCAAGACGGCTGTAGACGCCGATCAGTGCGCGCCGGTATGGCTCGTCCCGGCGGTGCTCGGAACGGTCGGGCGAAGCTTCAGCGAGCTGCTCGAGCGCGGAGCTCACCTTGACCAGACGCCGTGCCATGCTCAGTTCAGCGCCCAGCCGGTGCACTTCGCCGAGATAAAAATCCAGCGCCAGCGTCGACTGGCTGCGCACCGCGTGTAGCGTCACTTCCTGCGTCACAAAAGGATTGCCGTCGCGGTCGCCGCCGATCCAGTTGCCGATGCGCAGCACGGCAGGCAGACGAAATCCGGCTGTGCCAAGATGCTCCGCAGCCAGGTCTTCGATATCCGCATACAGATGCGGCAATTCACGCAGGAACGTGTAGCGGTAATAGGCGAGGCCGTTTTCTATTTCGTCATATACGGTGAGCCGGGTAGTGCGCAGGATACGCGTCTGCCACAAGGTGAGGACGATGCGGCGCAGCGCCTCCTCGTTGGTGCGCTGCTGCTCAGGCGTGAATGGCGGACGGTCGCGCTCCGCCAGCAGCCGCGCCACTTCCATCTGACAGTCGAGGATGCTTTTGCGCTGCACCTCGGTGGGATGCGCGGTCAGCACCGGCGCAATCAGTGCACGGTCGAAAAAATCGGCCAGCCGGGATTTCGCCACGCCAGCCTGCCGCACGCGTTCCAGCGCCAGCGCGACGCTGCCTTTGCGCGGCGGAGAACCGACGATCTCATGCGCGCGGCGGCGGCGGTTGTGGTGCCGGTCCTCGGCGATGTTGGCCAGTTGGGAAAAAAAGCTGAATGCCCGCACCACGGAAATCGCCGTGTCGTGGTCGAGCCGGTTGAGGATCGCCTCCAGTTCCTGCTTGGCGCTCGGGTCGCGGTCGCGATGAAAACGCACCGCGGTCTGGCGGATGTTCTCGATCAGATCGAAGCGCTCGCTGCCCTCCTGCTCCTGCAGCGTGTCGCCGAGCAGGCGCCCGAGCAGGCGGATGTCTTCGCGCAGCGGCAGGTCTTTCTCCAGGCCTTTTTCGATCGCGGGATTCAAATCCGGTCTCTACAGCGATCCATTAACGCTACGCGTTCCGGCGAATGGAGCCAAGTCCGACAGGCTGCTAGGATGACGGCCGTTACACGAGCGTCACTTCCAGCGCGCCGAGTTTCTCGACCTCGGTCACCACCTTGTCGCCCGGCTTCAACCATACGCGCTTCTCCGGCGGATAACCCAGCACTACGCCCCCCGGAGTGCCGGTGTAGATGATGTCTCCCGGCTTGAGCGTGAAGTACCGCGAGCAGTAGCTCACGATCTGCGCGCAGGTGAAAATCATGTCGGCGGTATTGGAGTTCTGCCTGCGCTCG
>CAYIRZ010000311.1:0-3980 GCA_964365845.1 uncultured Streptomycetaceae bacterium | reverse complement strand
GCCGCGTTCACAGGCGCCGCCCACATCGCCCAGGTGCGCCTGCGCGACACGCGCATCGACGTGCGCATATCGACCATGCCTACGCAATACGGCGAATCGGTGGCGATGCGCCTGCTCAACCGCAGCACCGGAGTGCAGGGCCTGGAAGGCCTGGGCATGCCACCGCTGCTGCTCGCGCGCCTGCAGCAGATCATCCGCCGCAGTACCGGCATGGTGCTCGTGACCGGGCCGACCGGAAGCGGCAAGACCACGACGCTGTATGCCGCGCTCAATGAAGTAAACACGATCGACAAGAAGATCATCACCGTGGAGGATCCGATCGAATACCGCCTGGCCGGCCTCAACCAGGTGCAGGTCAACGAAAAAATCGACCTTAGCTTCGGACGCGTGTTGCGCTCGGCCCTGCGCCAGGACCCGGACATCATCCTGGTGGGCGAAATGCGTGATCCGGAGACGGCGCAGATCGGCCTGCGCGCCGCGCTCACCGGCCACATGGTGTTCTCGACCCTGCACACGCGCGACGCAGCCAGCACCCCCATCCGCCTGATCGATATGGGCGCGCCGCGCTACATGGTTGCCTCCTCGTTGCAGGCGGTGATCGCGCAGCGGCTGGTGCGGGTGAACTGCCCCAACTGCGCCGAGCCGTATCAACCGTCGGAGCAGGAAATGCAATGGCTGCAAGGCAGCCAGCGCGACGACGGCAAACCGGTGCAGATGATGCGCGGGCGCGGATGCCAGTTTTGCCACCTCACCGGTTACGCCGGGCGCACCGGCGTATACGAAATGCTGGAAATGGACGCAGCGCTCACGGCGGCGGTGAATCGGGAGGACACGACTGAATTTTCCAGGCTCGCGGTAAGGCACATGGCGGGCAGGAGCATGCGCCACCATGCGGCACAACTGGCGTTTGCCGGAAGGACTACCCTGGCCGAGGCCATACGGGTCAGTTCCGAACTCGAGGACTGATGCCTTACTTCGCCTACCAGGGAAGAAATGCCAGGGGTGAACTGGTAAAAGGCGTGCTCGAGGAGGCCGACTCAGGCGCCGTCGCTGACCAATTGGTCAATATCGGGATCTCGCCCATCGATATCGCGCCGGCTGCCGCGCCGAGCGTCGCCCGGCACGACACCTGGCTCGGGCGCGTGTTCGCCCCGCGTATCACCCTCGACGACAGACTTTTGTTCGCCCGCCAGATGTACACGCTGCTCAAGTCCGGTGTGCCCATCATGCGCGCGCTGGCCGGGTTGCAGGAGGCGGCCAAGAGCGTCGCCATGGCAAAGGTGATGCAGGATCTGCGCACCAGCCTGGACAGCGGTCGCGACCTCAATTCCTCAATGCGCCGCCACCCCGAAGTCTTCTCTCAGTTCTTCGTCAGCATGGTGCGCGTGGGCGAGATGTCGGGCAGCCTCGAGGAAATATTCTTAAGGCTGTTCAACCACCTCGAATTCGAGAAGGAGATGAAGGAACGCGTGCAGCAGGCGTTGCGTTACCCGGCTTTTGTGATGGTGGCCATGGGCGTGGCGCTCGTGATCATCAACCTGTTCGTGATCCCGGCTTTCGCCAAGCTTTTCGCCGGTCTCAAGACGGAGTTGCCGCCGATTACCCGGCTGTTGATCGAGTTTTCCGATTTCATGGTGCAATACTGGCCGGCGCTGCTCGCGCTTGGCATCGCCAGCGCGATTGGCGCGCGTTTATATACGCGCACGCCGGGCGGCCGTTACAAATGGGATAAATTCAAGCTGCGCCTGCCGCTCGCCGGCTCGATCGTCGAGAAGGTCACGCTGGCCAGATTCGCCCGCAGCTTCGCCATCTCCCTGAAAAGCGGCATGTCGATGGTGCAGACACTGGCCGTGTTGGCGCAGGTGGTCGACAACGCCTACATCGCCCAGCGTATCGACCAAATGCGCGACGGCGTGGAGCGCGGCGAGAGCGTGCTGCGCACGGCGCGGGCCACCGGTGTGTTTACCCCGATCGTGCTGCAGATGATTGCCGTGGGCGAGGAGGCAGGCGAACTGGACGATCTGATGCAGGAAGTCGCGGATATGTACCAGCGCGAAATCGACTACGAACTCAAGGGGCTTTCGGCCAGCATCGAGCCGGTCATGATTACCTTCCTTGGCGTCATGGTGCTGATCCTCGCCCTGGGCGTGTTCCTGCCTATGTGGGATCTCGGCAGGGCCGCACTCGGCCCGAAGGTGGGTTGAGTTGGGCCGCCCGTTGACGCAGCGTCGCATGTTGGCGCCGGGCGTCGGGCGCGGGTGCGCAGGCGGGCAGGCCGGATTCAGCCTGCTCGAACTGATCGTCGTGGTGTGCATCGTGGCCGTGATGGCGGGCATCCTGCTCAACCGCCTGCGCGTGTACGAAGAGGCGGCCGAGAAGGCCGCGATGCAGCAAACCGCCGCGGCGATCAAGAGCGCCCTGCAGATGCGCGTCGCCTCCTACTTGATCAGCGGGCGCGACAACCAGATCGAGAATTTGCGCAGTGAAAATCCGGTCAACTGGCTGCAGGAGCATCCGGCCACGTACGCCGGCGAGTTCTACGCGGACGCCTATGGCCGCGTCCCGCCGGGCAGCTGGTATTTCGACCTCTCGCGCCGTGAATTCATTTACGTCGTCAAGCTCGGGGACAATTTCAAGTCCGGCGCGGATGCGAGGAAGTGGGTGCGCTACCGGGTGAACATCGAGTATGAAAACGCGCCCGAGCAAGACCCGCCGCAGCGCAAGGTGTTAAGCGCGGTCAGTTTTGCGCCGGTCCAACCCTATGCCTGGTTCTAACGCGCAATGGCAATAATTCTCAGCACAGTAGATTTCTGTTGCCAGACAACGAGATGTGGTTTATTGTTCAAGTTATTTTATCGAGCAACAAGGAGCATGCAATGTTCAAAAGACAAACGGGCTTCACGCTGATTGAGCTGATCGTGGTCATCGTGATTCTGGGCATTCTTGCGGCGACCGCCTTGCCCAAGTTCATGGGCATCCAAAGCGGCGCCAGAATATCCATCCTCCAGGGCGCGCGCGGGGCAGTCGCTTCCGCCATGAATATCGCCACGGCCACGCAGCAGTCGCAGAGCCTGGGCTCCGGCGTGTCGATCACCTTGGACGGCGTCGCCATCAGCATGATCGCAAGTTACCCGGTAGCGACCGGAACCACTTCCGGCATTTTTGGCGCTGCGGGATTATCCTCCGACTACACTACCACTGGCGGGGGTACGGCGCTCGGCAGTATCCTGACCATCCGGGTCGCCAATGCTCCGACGCCGACGACTTGCGCGTTCTCCTACACTGCGGCCACCGCAACCCTGCCGCCCGCGATTGCGCCTATTGTCACTGCCGGCTGCTGATGCGGGAACGCACGAACCGGGACAGGCCGACTGTGCCTCCGCGTTTTGGATGATCGAGTTGAGGGAGAAAAAAATGAAAAAGAACTCGGGTTTTACGCTGATCGAGTTGATCGTGGTGATTGTGATTCTGGGGATTCTGGCCGCAACGGCGCTGCCCAAGTTCATGGGCATCCAGAGCGGCGCCCGAACTTCCATACTCAGCGGCGCGCGCGGCGCGGTCAGTTCCGCATTGAATATTGCCACCGCCACGCAGCAATCCCAGGGCCTGGGCTCCGGTGTATCGATCACCCTGGACGGCGTAGCCATCAGCATGATCGGAAGCTATCCTGTCGCGACCGGCACGACCTCCGGAATTTTTGGCGCGGCGGGATTGTCCACCGACTATTCGGCCGTTGGCGGGAGTACGGCCCTTGGCAGTAGCGTGACTATCCAGATCGCCAATGCGCCGACGCCGGCCAATTGCAGTTTCGTCTATTCCGCGGCGACTGCGACCTTGCCGGCACGAGTCGGAGCTACCGTTACCAGCGGCTGCTGATCGCGGTTTCGCCGGGCATAGGCCTGCTGCTTTTTGGAAGACCGCGTACGCGGCCGATGCGCGGGCGAGGCAAGGGGCAGGTTCGGCGGTCCGATCCTGCCCTT
>CAYIRZ010000310.1:0-3991 GCA_964365845.1 uncultured Streptomycetaceae bacterium | reverse complement strand
TCGCTTGACAAACTGGGGCGTCCATCTATGGGTCCCCGCCTTCGCGGGGATGACTCAATCAGAGATTCTCTTAGTTAAAACAATAAGGTAGAAGTTTCGTTGCCTGTTTTTCCTCTGTGACCTCTGTGACCTCTGTGGCTAATGTTTCTGTGGCTAATGTTCTTAGGATTTTTGAAAACGAAGGAGTGGCGATGAGTTGCATCAAACGCTGGTTTTTTTGTACGTTGCTGTTGTCGCTGGCTGTATTGCCCGCGGCAGCCCAGGACGGGAAGGGCGACGTCATCTATGTGCCGACCCCGCAGATCACGGTGGATGAAATGCTGCGCATGGCCAAGGTCGGCCCCAACGATTTTCTCATCGATCTGGGTTCGGGCGACGGCCGCATCGTGATTACCGCGGCGAAACAATTCGGCACGCGCGGTTTCGGTGTCGACCTCGACACTTATTTGCTGAAGCTGGCGCGGGAGGACGCGAAGAAGCAGGGCGTATCCGAGCGCGCGCAATTTGTCGAACAGAATCTGTTCGAAACCGACCTCTCGCGGGCCACCGTGATTACGAGCTATCTGCTGCCCGAGATGAACGAAAGATTGCGGCCCAAGCTGCTCGCCCTCAAGCCGGGCACGCGCGTCGTCGCCCATGATTACGACATGGGCGAATGGCATCCCGACGAGCAGAGGACCCTGAATGTTCCGGAGAAAACGGTGGGCGATCCGGGAAAGAGTTATATCTTCTTCTATATCGTGCCGGCAAAAATCGCCGGCAAATGGGAGTCCCTGATTTTCACCGGCGGCCGCGGCGTGATCTACGAGTTCGAGTTCGACCAGAGTTTCCAGCAAGTGAGCGGGGATATGCGGGTCGACGGCAAACCGGCGCATCTGCCTCTGTTCAAGTTGCGCGGCGACCACCTGAGTTTCGAGGTGGATCTGCCGCAGGGAGCGGGACTGGTCAAGCACCGCTTCCAGGGGCGCGTCGCGCAGGACTTGATCGAAGGCACGGTGACGGTCGGCGGCCAGAAGCCGCTGCCCTGGAAGGCGCAGTTGAAGGCGCGCGGCGAAATGCGTATCAGTGCGCTTGATGCGGCGGCAGGTGTCCCGCGGTGAGCGGCGAACCCGGCACCACGGCCGCGCCGCGCCAGACGCTGTCCGTCGCCGATGCCTGCGCGATGATCGTCGGCCTGATCGTCGGCGCCGGCATTTTCGGCACGCCGTCGATCGTTGCCGGCGCGGTGGGCGAGTCAATGCTGCTCGCGGTGTGGATTGCCGGCGGCGTTTTCTCGATCATCGGCGCGCTCTGTTATGCCGAACTGGCCACCGCTTTTCCGTCGGCGGGAGGCGAGTATCACTTCATCCAGCGCGCGTTCGGGCGGTCGCTCGCTTTCCTGTACGGCTGGGCGCGGATGACGGTCATCGTCGCCGGCTCGATTGCGGTGTTCGCCTATCTGTTCGGCGATTACATGTCGCGGGTCGTCAACCTCGGCGCGCATTCGTCGGCGATCTGGGCGGCGCTGGTGGTGGTGGTGCTGACCTGGGTGAATTACAAGGGCATCCGCGAAGGCAAGACCACGCAGAACGTTTTCACGGTGCTCGAAGTCGGCGGCCTGCTGCTGATCATCGTCGCCGGCCTGCTGCTGGCGTCGCCGCCGCAGGCCGCGGCGCCTGCCGCCGCGGGCGCGGGACAGCCCTGGTACATGGGCGCCGGCATCGGCTCGGCGATGATCTTCGTGCTGTTCACCTACGGCGGCTGGAACGATGCCGCCTATATTTCGGCCGAAGTGCGCGACCGCGAGCGCAACATGGCGCGCGCGCTGCTGCTGTCGATCGGCCTGGTCACGGTGCTGTATGTGCTGGTCAATTTCGCCTTCCTGAAGGGCTTGGGTTACGACGCGATGGCGCGCTCGAATGCGGTGGCCGCAGACCTGCTGAAAGCGGTTTGGGGTCCTGCCGGCGAGAAGCTGATCGCCATCATGATCGCGATTGCGGCGCTGACCTCGGTCAATGGCTCGATGATCGTCGGCGCGCGCTCCAACTATGCGCTGGGCCGCGACTGGCCGATGCTGGGATACCTCGGCCGCTGGGACGAAGCCAGCGGCTCGCCGCGCAACGCGATGCTGGTCCAGGGCGCGATTGCGCTGGCGCTGGTGGGCTTCGGCGCGATCCAGAACGCCGGTTTCAAGGGGCTGGTCGAGTATTCGCTGCCGGTGTTCTGGGGCTTCTTCCTGCTGACGGGCATTGCGCTGTTCGTGCTGCGCGCCAGGGAACCGGATGCGCCGCGGCCATTTCGCGTGCCGGGTTACCCGGTGGTGCCGGCGGTGTTCGTGCTGATGTGCGGCTATCTGCTGTATGCGAGCCTGACCTATCACCGCGCCCACGCGTTGGTCGGCCTGGGCGTGCTCGGCGTTGGCGCGGTGATCCTGCTGGTTGCCCAGTCAAAAAATAAAATCAATAACTAGCTGCGCCAGAGGCTCGCCAGCCAGGGCTGCTGGTCGCGCGGCAGCCCGGCCGGGCGGTAATAGTGAGCGATCTCGACAAACCCCGCGGCAGACAGGTAACGGCGCCAGGCTTCAATATCATGATAGGCGCCGTAGCGGCCGCGGTTCCAGCCTTCCTCGTTGGGACCGCGCGGGTTCGAGCTAAACAGCACGCCGCCGGGCTTCAGCGTTGCGTGCAATTGCCGCAACACGCGCGGCAACTCCTGGCTGGGGACATGAAACAACGCGGCGTTGGCAAACACGCCGTCGAAACGGCTCGCCGGCAGATCGAGACTGAGAAAATCCTGCTGCCACACTTCGCAGCCGCTGTATGCGCGCGCCATCGCGGCAAAGCGGGCGGCGCCTTCCAGGCCGATCGCGATGTGGCCCCGTCCGGCGAACGCCTTGAGGTCGCGCCCGGGCCCGCAGCCTAAATCGAGTATCGTGAAAGGCGGCTCGCCCTCGATGTATTGCAGCAGCGCGGCGATGTTCTGGCTGACGTCGTGATCGCGCGTGCCGGCCCAGAAATCCTCTGCGGCCTTGTCGTAATGCTCCAGCGTGAGATCGGAGATTTTTTCGATGTCATGCGGATCGAGTTTCATGTTGGATACGGGGCAATCAACGCCGCGTGTATTCCCGCAGGACCGGATTCACCCTGTCGATATCGGCTTTGACCTGCTCGCGGCTGCGCTCGTATACGATCTCCCGCCCCATCACCGTCCCGGCGTAGGCAAGTCCGTTCCGGGTCGGAGTGAGGTCGCACTTGACGCTGTGGATGCCTTCGCCGAGCACCACCTGTATCAGTTCCGGGCGCTTGCTGAGAACCACGACGCTCAGGATCTGCCGGCTTTCGGTTATGCGTACCTCGATTTTCTCTGTATTCATTAAATCCTCAACTCCGGTTTCATTCGACGACACCCAGCCGCCCGTTATGCGAGCCCATGTACCACAACTTCCCGCCGGCATCGACGATCATCTTGCGGATGCCGGTGTTGGAGGAGGGCAGTTTCACCACGCGCATCTGCTCTGTCCCGGGATCGAAACGCACCACGGTGTCGGTGTTGATTTCGTTCACCCACACCATGCCGCCGCCATCCACCGCCACGGCATAGGGGCCGGCGTTGCCGGCAGGCAGTTGATATTCCCTGACGACTTTCATCGCCGCGGGATCGAGCTTGGCGAGCTTGCCGTTGCCGTAGAGCGCAACCCACAGCATGCCGTCGGGGGCGGTGGCAACGCGCCGCGGACGCGATCGCGAACCCATATCGACTTCGCTCATTTTCCCGGTCCTGGGGTCGAGCTTGCCCATTTTGTTGTCGCCCATGCGGCAAAACCAGACGTTGCCGGCTTTGTCGAGCGACAGGCCGTAGGGCCCGCCGGATGTCGGATACTCCCTGATCGCGCCGGTTTTGGTGTCGAGGCTTGCGATCTTGTCGCCGCTTTGCATGGTGAACCATATCGTGGCGCCATCGTCGGTGATGACCAGGGTATGCGGTCCGCCCCGGCCCGACGGCGTTTTGAACT
>CAYIRZ010000309.1:0-3995 GCA_964365845.1 uncultured Streptomycetaceae bacterium | reverse complement strand
AATGCCGGATGTCGGCGCCGTCGAGCAGGATGCGCCCCGACAGTGGATCGTAGAACCGCAGCAGCAGCGCGAACAACGTGGATTTGCCGGCGCCGGAGGGGCCCACCAACGCCACCCGCTCGCCGGGGCGAACGTCGAACGAGACCGGTCCGAGCGCCGGCGTGCCCGGCCGGCTGGGATAGGCAAACATTACCTCGTCGAAGCGGATCGCGCCCGACACGCGCGGCGGCAGTGTGATCACCGACGCTGCCGCAGCGAGCGCGGGCTGGGTATCGAGCAATTCCATCAGCCGCTCGGTCGCGCCCGCCGCGCGCTGGATCTCACCCCACACTTCCGACACCGTGCCCGCGCCGCTCGCGACGATGGCGGCGTAGAACACGAAAGCCGAGAGCTGCCCGGCCGTCAGGCGCCCGGCGAGCACGTCGTGGCCGCCGATCCACAGGATCACGCCCACCGCGCAGAAACCGATCAGCATTACCAGTGAGATCAGCCAGGCCTTGACGCGGATGCGATGCACCCCCGCCGAGTACGCCGCTTCGGTCGCCTCGTTGAACTGGCTGCGCGTGCGGTTCTCGTGCCCATAGGCCTGCACCGTGCGGATTTCGTGCAGCGACTCGTCGATGTGCGCCGAAACATCCGCCACCCGGTCCTGATTGAGACGCGATAGCCCCCGCACGCGGCGGCCCATGATCAGGATAGGCACCACGGTGGCCGGCACGCCGAGCACGATCAGGGCCGCGAGCTTGGCGCTGGTGGCGAACAGCAGCACCAGCGCGCCCACCATCATCAGGCCATTCCTCAGCAGCATCGAAACACCGAAACCGATCACCTGCCGCAGCTGTTCGCTGTCGTTGGTGAGTCGCGAGGAAATCTCCCCCGTGCGAGATGAATCGAAGAATACCGGCGAGAGCGTCAGCACGTGGCCGAACACCGCCTGGCGCAAATCGGCGATGACGCGCTCGCCCACGCTCATCATCAGATAGAAGCGCACCCAGGTCGCGCACGCCAGCACCGCCGACAGCGCGATCACCGCGGCCAGCGCGGCATTGAGCAGCCGCGGATCGCCGCTGCCGAACCCACCATCGATGACGTAGCGCAAGCCTTGTCCCAGCGCCAGCACGCAGCTTGCGGCCACCACCAGCGCGGCGAGCGCGGCGGCGATTTTCCAGCGGTACGGCGCGAGAAAACGCCAGAGACGCGCCAGCTGCGCGATGTCGCCCTTGGGCGGGGAAACGGCGGATAGGGAAGCAGCCATGCAGTTATCGTAACACCCGCCGTTAACGCTCTTCGAGCGAGCGCAGCTCGGTATCCGCCACGCGCAGGCGCTTCGACAACGCAAAAGCAAGTTCCTCGAATACCCTGCCCCCCAGCGCGGGATTCTTTTTGATCAGCTGGTCGAAACGCGCGCGCGACAGCACATAGAGATCGGCCGCCGTAGCCGCCTGCACGTCCGCCGAGCGCCGGCCGCGGTCGAGAAACGCGATCTCGCCAAAGAAGTCTCCCCGGCAAAAGGTCGCCAGGTGATGGCGCTTTCCGCCTTCGAGCGGCAGCAGCGCGTTCACCCGCCCGCGGCGCACGAAGAAAATCTCATCGCCCTCATCGCCCAGAGAGAACACCCGCCCTCCGGCTGCCACTGAAATTTCCCGCATCGCGCCGGCAAGTTCGGCGATTGCCGCGGAGTCGATCTCGCTGAATATCTCGATCTCACCCAGGGCCAGCGGCGGCCCTTCTTCCCGCGGCGTCCAGCCGGCGGTCTCCAGTATCCGGTCTTCCATCCATTCGATTGCGCCGTCGCGCGTATCGAAAATACGGATACCTCCACTGCCGCGCACAAGGCCCAGCTGCCGCATATAGTGCTCGATGTCCTGACGAGTGGGCAGGCTTGACGGCATGCCGCTGAAAAGCAGTTCACCGCCGCGTTCCTGCAGCCGCTCCTTCATCTGCTCGAACAGGTGCGCCGCGGTAAAATCCATCGACTTCACGCGGCGCAAATCGACCAGCAGATAACGCAGGGTCGCGAGATCCGGCTCCAGTTCCGAGAACAACTGGTCGGTCGTGCCAAAAAAAAGATTGCCCTGCAGTTGTACCACGGCGGCTTCACGCCCGTGCCGGCCGAGGATGTCGGCTTCATCGACGAGACGCCGGCGCTTGGAACGCGCGCTATGCAGATCGGCTTTGTTCACGATCACCGATCCGCGGATCTGGTCGCGGATGAACAGCAGTATCGCAAGGCAGATACCCACCACGGCGGCGGGGATCAGCCCCATCTGGGCAACCAGCACGACAATGGCGATCACACCGAAATCAACGCGTGTGGAGCGATGCAGCGCCAATCCGAACATGCCGCGATCGAACATGCGCCAGGCAACGACCAGCAGCAATCCGGCGAGCACCCCGATCGGCACCCATGCGATCAGCCCGCCGAGCAGGACAAAGACGAGCACGACGAACACGCCTTCGGCGACCCCCGAGAACGGCGTCCGTCCGCCGCTCGTGAAGTTCACCAGTGTCGGGCCCATCGTTCCCGCGCCGGGAATGCCTCCCACGAAGAATGCGGCAGCGTTTGCCGCCCCCTGCCCGATCAGTTCGCGATTGGAATCATGGCGGTGGCGCGCGAGCGCATCGAGCACGACCCCGGTCTTGAGCGTATCGATCGACAGCAGCACCGAAAGCGTGAGCGCGGAAACAAAAATCAGGGCGATATCGGCCGGCCGCACTTCCAGAAAGGACATGATCCGCGAACCGGCCGCATCGACGAAGGACCCGGAAACCTCGATGGGGCCGATCACCAGCGGATTGCCGTGCAGCCGCAGCAGATCCGCGTTGAACAGCGCGAGCGCAAAGTACGTGGCGATGCCGGCGAGCATGCCGAGGATGGCTGCGGGGACCTTCTGCGTGAACCTTGGCGCCACCGCCATCGCAACGATCGTTGCCACGCCGACCGCGATCCCGGTCCAGTTCCAGAGTTGTGGCGCGAGCAGCCCGTGCGCGAGGGAAACGTCCTTGGGCAAGCCGAGCAGTTTCGGCAACTGGCCGAGCGCAATGATCACCGCCACGCCGGACAGGTAGCCGCTCACCACCTGGTAGGGGATGAACTTGATCAGGCGGCCCGCGCGCGCCATCCCATAGAGCACCTGGAAAAGCGCGGAGAGCAACGCGGTAAAAGCCAGCAGCATCACGATGCGATCGGGGCCGAGCCCGCCGCTTGCGGCAAGCTCTGCGGCAAGCGCCGACATGACTGCCGCGGCAGGCGCGCATGGGGCCGTGATGAAACCGCCGTTGCGGCCAACCAGCGGCGCTATTATCCCGAGCGCAGCCGCACCGAGTATGCCGGCAAGCGCGCCTTCACCTGCGTAGTCCGGCGAGATCTCGGTATAGATCAGAACCCCGAACGCAATCGCCGAAGGCAACGCCACCAGCATCGCGGCAAGGCCGCCCCACAGATCGCCGGAGAGAGGGTTGCCGTTTGCGCGCTGAGTGTTCATCGTACGCCTTGACCCGTGTTTTGCCACGTTTGCGCTGACCGATCAGTCAGGCGCCGTCGCCCTTGGGCATGCAATTGAAGGACTGTGGCACCGGCACATGACTATCCTAACACCGTGGCCGCTGCCGGCGGCGACGCTCGCCGGCCTGCGGTCAAGCCTGACGCCGAAACCTCACCGTCCCCCGCTTTGAGATGCACGTCGGTGTCGTCGAGCAGCATGACGATCTCCCCTTCCGGCACGACGGCGTAATCGACCGTTTCAGATCGGGCTCGTCTTTTTTTACGACGACCGGAGAGGCAGCGGTTTTCCACAGGTCAACCGAGATATGGCCGGGCCGCAGCGGGTTGGTGCGCGCCGCCGGCGCGAGTCCGTAGTTATGTGACTTTTCTCACAGTCCCGTTACAAACCTTGACGAAATCCCCACACTTACACAACAGCATCTTTCACGTCCTCCAACTAGACTGGGTTCGTCGTCGCGTGAAACCAGCAGCACCGGTAACAGGCGAATTC
>CAYIRZ010000308.1:1457-4018 GCA_964365845.1 uncultured Streptomycetaceae bacterium | reverse complement strand
AACTCGTGTTACCGCCGTGAAAGGGCGATGTCCTAGGCCTCTAGACGAAGGGGACCAAAAGGCTGCTACAGTGTTTTTTGTGGTGGAGGTAAGCGGGATCGAACCGCTGACCTCTTGCATGCCATGCAAGCGCTCTCCCAGCTGAGCTATACCCCCACAAAAGAGGGCGAATTATACCGGCACGGCTACGGCGTGTAAAGAAAACCCGCCAGGAGTTTGTCGGACTTAGTCCCGACAAACTCCTAAAATGGAAAGCACCAAGGAACGGGGTGGAAAGAACGCCATGCAAGGGATAATGGTTGCGGCCGACACAGCGTTTCGATACGCAAAACTTCTTTCTTAAGCAGTCTGTCGCTCCGTCTTCGACAAAAGCCATACCGGCTGCATTCGTCACTGCGTACATTAGCAAAGTCCGACAGACTGCTAAGGAAAGGCTTGCAGCTCCCTGGCGAGCCGCGCCAGCACTTCGTCCCGGCCGATCAGTTCGAGCGTGGCGTCGATCGACGGCGTCTGCGCTTCGCCGGTCACCATGACGCGCAGCGGCATCGCGATTTTCGGCAGCTTCAGCTGGTGATCGGCGACCACCGCCTTGAGCGTCTCGTTGATCCTGTCGCGGCGCCATTCGATGGCGCCCAAACGCTGCAGCAAATCGGCGAGCGCCGGCTTGATCGCGGCAGCGTAGTGCTGCTGCCTCAATTCCGCCGGCGGTTCGAGCGCGCGGTAAAAATAAACCGCGGCATCGGCCAGTTCCTCTACGGTGCTGACGCGCTCCTTGAGCAGCGCCGCCACGGCGGCGGGCGGCGGACCGTTTGCCACATCGCAACCATCGGCCTCGAGAAACGGTTTCACGAGTTCGGCGAGCCGCGCGTCATCCGTTTCCCTCAGGTACTGCTGGTTGAGCCACGCCAGCTTCCCGGGATCGAAGCGCGCCGGCGACTTGCTGATATGCTCGAGGTCGAACCAATCGACCAGCTGCTCGCGCGAAAACTTCTCCTCGTTGCCGTGCGACCAGCCCAACCGCGCCAGGTAATTGAGCAGCGCTTCCGGCAGATAGCCGTCGTCGCGGTACTGCATCACGCTCACCGCGCCGTGGCGCTTCGACAGCCGCTCCCCGTCCGGCCCGAGAATCATCGGCACGTGCGCGAACCTGGGCAAAGTGGCGCCGAGCGCGCGATAAACGTTGATCTGGCGCGGCGTGTTGTTGACGTGGTCGTCGCCGCGGATCACATGCGTGATCTCCATGTCGATGTCGTCGATCACCACGCCGAAGTTGTAGGTCGGGATGCCGTCGGCGCGCATGATGACCAGATCGTCGAGTTCGCCGTTGGCGACCGTGATCGGGCCCTTCACCAGGTCGTTGAACGTCACCTCGCCGGCGTCCGGATTGCGAAAGCGGATCACCGGCAGCACGCCCGCGGGCGGCGTAAGCCCTGCCCGCTTGGCATGCTCGGGGCGCCAGCGTCCGTCATAGCGCGGCTTCTCGCCCTTCGCGCGCTGACTCTCGCGCATCGCATCAAGCTCTTCCCGGCTGGCATAACAGTGATAAGCCTTGCCTTCGAGAACCAGCTGCTCGGCCACCTCGCGATAGCGCTTGAGGCGCTGCATCTGGAAAAACGGGCCTTGATAGTCCAGGCCCAGCCAGTCCATGCTGTCGAGAATGGCCTGCTCCGACAGCTGCGTGGAGCGCTCGCGGTCGGTATCTTCTATCCTCAGGATGAAAGTGCCGCCGTGCTTTTTGGCAAACGCCCAGCAGAACAGCGCGGTGCGCGCGCCGCCGATATGGAGATAACCGGTAGGACTGGGGGCGAAACGGGTGCGGATCATATGGGTGAGTGGTGACCGGTGATTGGTACCCCTCAAGGGGGTATTGAAAAGAATGACTGTTGACTGGCGACCGGTGACTGGTGACCGGCTGCCGCAGCGCCAGGCCGTTTCTTGAATTCTATCACCGTGTCTTCCACGGTCTGGAATACCGCGCCTTCGTCCCTGAGCCGCCGGATCAGGCGCTCCAGCATCATGATGCGATGGCCGCGGCCGATGATGAACGGATGGCAGGTGTAGGTCAACACGCCCCATTCCACTGCGTTGCGCATGTACAGGAAATCATTGATCCAGTTGTCGAGCACATCGCCCGCTTTTTGCAGGCCCTGGCGAATGTTGGTGGCGGTGCGCACGAATTCGAAGTGCGGTGAATCGTCGGTCGACCAGTGGATGGGCATCTCGACCAGCGGGCTCGCCTTGCCCATCACCGCCGGTTTTTCCAGCGCGATTACATCTCCCTGGCGCGCGTAGTACGGCGTGTAATCGTCGCCCATCATGCTGCTGTCGTAGATAAAACCGTGCTTGAGCATGAATTCCACCGAGTGCGGGCTCAGATCCCACGACGGCGACCGGTAGCCGCGCGCATACCGCCCCGAAATGCGATGGATCGCCTCGTTGGCGCGCACCAGTTCCGCCTCCTCTTCTTCCCGCGAAAGCGTCGCCGGCGGCACATGCTTCCAGCCGTGATGGGCGATCTCGTGACCGGCGTCGACCACCTTCCGGACCGCGTCCGGAAAGGT
>CAYIRZ010000308.1:0-1447 GCA_964365845.1 uncultured Streptomycetaceae bacterium | reverse complement strand
ATATGGTATGGCCCGGCACGAACCACGAACTGCGGATAGCGTATTTCGCAAGCAGCGCAAGCAGCCGCGGCGCGCCGACGCGCGGCCCGAACTCGCCGCGTGAAATCCAGCCGGGCGAAGTCTGGCCGCGCGCGATGAAGCCCGAGATGCCGTCGAAATCGAAAGTAAGGCAGACGATATGCCTGGCCATGGGTGGTGACTGGTGACTGGTGACTGGTGATTGGTCAAAAGCCCGCGACCCGGAACAGCAGGTCATTCGAGCTACAATTCACTGGTCACCGGTCACGCTTTTCCATTAAGATTCTACGGATTATATCTTCATCTCGGCGTTTCCCCATCATGCTCGAACACCTCGCTCAGAACTGGAATGTCCGCAAGCCCATCGCGCGCTCGCGCGGCGGCATTGTCGCCACGCAGAACCGCATTGCCGGTGAAGCCGGCGCGCGCATACTCGCCGCCGGCGGCAACGCCGTGGACGCGGCGGTCGCCACCGGCTTTGCCCTCGCCGCAGTCGAACCCTGGAACAGCGGCCTGGGCGGCGTCGGCTTCATGCTGGTTTACCTGGCCAGGGAAAACCGCGTCGAGGTGGTCGATTTCGGCCCGATCTCCCCGCGCGCGCTAGCTCCCGCCGACTATCCGCTCACCGGCGGTTTCACCAGCGATCTGTTCACCTGGCCCTCAGTCAAGGATGACCGCAACGTGCACGGTCCGCTGGCTATCGCCGTGCCCGGCCACGTCGACGGGCTCGGTCTCGCGCTGGAAAAGTTCGGCAGCATGAAGCTGGCCGAGGTCATGCAACCGGCCATAGCATTCGCTGACCAGGGCATGGCGGTCGATTGGTACCTCACGCTCAAAGTCGCGACCATGGCGAAAGAACTCGCGCGCTACCCGACGACGCGCGACATCTGGCTGCCGCAGGGTTTTCCGCCGGTGACAGCACCTGGCGCGCCGTTGGAACGGCTCAAGCTCACCGGGCTCGCCGACACGCTGCGCCGGCTTGCCCGCGCCGGCCGCCGCGACTTTTACGAAGGTGAGATTGCCTCAAATATTATCAATGATATCAAGGCGATGGGCGGCATCCTCGCAGCCGGGGACCTGAAGAATTATCGCGCCCGCAGCGTCGCGCCGCTCGAAATCGAGTACCGCGGCGCGCAGCTGGCGCTGGCGCCCGGGCTCACCGCCGGACCTTCCCTGGTGCGCGCGTTCTCCGCGCTCGGCGACACGCGCTTTCGGGCGAATGGGCCGCACGCCGATGCCTTCATTGCTTACGCCAAAGTATTGCGCGATACCTACGCCGAGCGCCTGCAGACCATGGGCGAGACCAGCGACCATCGCGACCCGTCGACCACCACGCATCTCAATGTGATCGACCGCCACGGCAATATGGTGGCACTGACGCAAACGCTGCTGTCGGTATTCGGCTCCAAGGTGGTGCTGCCGACGACCG
>CAYIRZ010000307.1:0-4058 GCA_964365845.1 uncultured Streptomycetaceae bacterium | reverse complement strand
TTCAACGACTTCGGGCACGGTGGCAACGCGTTTTTCACCCGCTGCCGTTTCTTTTGGTACGCCTATGACCTGAGGCATGAATCCCCCTTCTTTATAACTACCGGAAATTGACAGTCGATGCGACACAAACAGCGCGCATTATAAAGGAAGAATCCCGGCTCGCCGTTTGATCAGGATCAAAGATTGCTGTTTGACCTACGCTTGAGACAGGCTCTAATGTATGCCCGACAATTCCTGAAACAGCAGGCCCAGCGCGGCGTTGTCGAGTCCGCCGCGCTCCGAGTTGCACAACGCGGCGAACATCTGCGCGCCGAGCGCCGTGACCGGCATGAACGTCCCGGTGTCGCGCCCCGCGCTCAGCGCGAGCTTGATGTCTTTCAGCATCAGCTCGGCGCGGAAACCGGGGGCGAGAGTGCCGTCGAGCAAGCGCTTGCCCTGGTTCTGCAATACGAAGCTCTGCGCCGAGCCGCCGAGCAGCGCCTCGCGCACCTTGTTGGGATCGATGCCCATTTTTTTAGCCAGCGCAAACGCTTCCGATATCGCCATCAGCGTGCCGACAATCGCCATCTGGTTACACGATTTGCACGCTTGCCCGGCGCCGCTCGCGCCGACGTGGGTGAAGGTCTTGCCTATCGCCTGGAACACCGGCATGCAGCGCTCCACGATCGCGGCCTCGCCGCCGATCATGCATGACAGCGTGCCGTCCTGCGCGCCTTTCGGACCACCGCTCACCGGTGAATCGAGCATGTGCACACCGCCCTCCTTGAGACGCGCGGCAAATTCGACCGTGGCGGTCGCGGAAATCGTGCTGCAGTCGATGACGACCGCATCGCGCTTCAGCCCGTGGCTGAGACCCTCGTCGCCGAACAGCACGCACTCGACATCCGGCGTGTCCGGCACGCAGAGGAGCACGACTTCGGCAGCGCGCGCCACGCCGGCGGGCGAGCCGCCGTCATGCGCGCCGTTGCGCATGAGTTCTTCGACTTTGCCGCGGCTGCGGTTGTGCACCGTGACCCCGAAACCGGCTTTGATGAGATTGCGCGCCATCGCCGCACCCATCACGCCCAGGCCCACGAAACCTATCGGCGTGTTTGTCGTTACTGCTGTAGCCACATTGTTCTCCCAGGTTCCGTCCGCATATTCAGACTTTGAGCGCGCGCAGGAAACCGGTGCGCTCGCGCGCCCCAGCCATCATGAATGAAAGATCAGAGCCGCTGAGGATGAAGCGCATCCCCATGCCGATGTATTTCTGCAGCAGCGGCGGCTCGTAGACTCCGCCCATGCCGGGATGCTTGCCGTGCTTGCGGCACGCCGTAATCACGGTCTGATAAGCCGCTTCGACCCTGACATCGGTGAACTGCCCCGGGATGCCCATTTCGGCGCACAGGTCGTTGGTGCCGATCAGCAGCACGTCGACGCCTTTCACCGCGGCGATGGCCTCGGCATTGGCGATCGCCAGCGGCGTCTCCAGCATCACCACCACCAGCACTTCCTCGTTGACCAGGCGCGTTGCCTCGGCCACCGGCACGGCACGAAAGCCGAGCTGGGGTTGCGCGCCCGCCACCGACCGATGCCCGAGCGGCGGATATTTGCAGTAGGAAACGACGCGTTCCGCTTCTTCTACGGTATCGACGTGAGGCACGACGATGCCCTGGGCGCCGGCATCGAGCAGGCGCGTCGCGTGGTGATGCTCGCGGCCGGGCACCCTGACCAGCGGCGTGATCCCCGCGGCCAGCCCGGCAACCGCAATCTGCGCGGCGGTATCGACGTCCATGGCGCTGTGTTCCATGTCGATGAACAGCCAGTCGAAGTCACAGGTCTTGGCGATCATTGCGGTATCGACGGTGCGCGCCTGGCGCAGGCCGAGGCCCAGCGACAACTCCCCTGCGGCAAGGCGGCGCTTGGCGTGGTTTGGAATGGCACTCATTGTTTTTTTCCTTTCTTTGTTGGGCACTGACTTGCCGATAGCGTCGGAGCGGCGGGTAGGCATGCCCGCATCCGCCAGCCTCAGGCGGGGATTATCCGGCATACGGCGTCCGCTGGCCAGAACACACCCTCCAAAACCGCCCGCATTAACCGTTACCAGTATAATTAAGCATGCCCGCCATTCGCATCCTGTCCGATTTACTGATCAACCAGATCGCTGCCGGTGAAGTCGTCGAGCGCCCGGCCGCGGCGCTCAAGGAACTGCTCGAGAACAGCATAGACGCCGGGGCGCGTGCCATCACCGTCCAGCTCACGGCCGGCGGCACTCAGCTGATCAGGATCGCCGACGACGGCTGCGGCATCGGCCGCGACGAGCTCGCGCTGGCGCTAGCGCGCCACGCCACCAGCAAGATCGCCTCGCTCACCGACCTCGAGCGCGTGGCGAGCCTGGGCTTCCGCGGCGAGGCGCTGGCGAGCATCGCCGCCGTCTCCAGCCTCACGCTCACGAGCCGCCGTTCGGAGGAACGCCACGCGTGGAGCATCTCCGCCAGCGGCCACGAACTCTCCCCCGTCGCCCCCGCTTCACTCGATGCCGGAACCAGCATCGAAGTGCGAGACCTGTATTTCAATACCCCGGCGCGCCGCAAGTTCCTCAAGTCCGAAGCCACCGAATACGCGCACTGCGAAGAAATATTCAGGCGCGTCGCGCTGTCGCGCAGCGACATCAGCTTCACGCTTCAGCATAACGCGCGGGTGCGCTGGCATCTCAAGGCCCAGGAACTGGAGGACCGCATCGCGGCGCTGCTGGGCGAAGACTTCCGCGCCGCCGCGATCATGCTCGATGAGCACAGCGCGGGCTTGAGGCTCTACGGCTGCGCCGGGCTGCCGGCGCAGGCACGCGCCACGCGCGATGCCCAGTATGTCTTCGTCAACGGCCGTTTCGTGCGCGATAAATTGATCGCGCACGCCATCCGCCAGGCCTACCAGGACGTGCTGCATCACGAGCGCCATGCGGCGTTCGTGCTGTTCCTCGAGATCGACCCGGCGCAGGTCGATGTCAACGTGCACCCGACCAAGATCGAGGTGCGCTTCCGCGACTCGCGCGGCATGCACCAGTTCATTTTCCACGCGCTCAACAAGGCGCTGTCGCGGACCGTCGCCGGTGCCGACGCCGTCAGTACGGCAACCGGCATTGCCCCGGGTCCGGCGCCACAGACGCCCGCCGGTTACTTCCGCCAGGACACCATGGCATTGGGCGTGGCGCAACCGGCGGGGTTCTACGAAACGTTGTTCGGGCAACGCCCGGCCCCGCCGCCCCTGCCGGACTTTGCGCTCGCGGCGCCGCAATCCCCGCCGCTGGGTTTTGCGCTGGCGCAGCTCTCGGGCATCTACATCCTGGCGCAGAACGAACAGGGACTGGTCATCGTCGACATGCACGCCGCGCACGAGCGCATCATGTACGAAAAGCTGAAGCAGGCGCTCGACCAGCGCGAGATCCCGATGCAGCCGCTGCTGGTGCCGGCGACGTTTTCCGCCGAAGCGCTGGATGTGGCGACGGTGGAGGAAAATCAGGACGTGCTGCACCGGATCGGCTTCGACATTGCCCCGTCATCGCCGACGACGCTGGTGGTGCGCGGCATTCCGGCCATGCTCGCCGGCGCCGATGTCAACGAACTCGCGCGCGGCGTGCTGGCGGAAGTGCGCGAATTCGGTGCCAGCCGCGTGTTGACCGAACGCCGGAACGAGCTGCTCTCGACCATGGCGTGCCACGCCGCGGTGCGCGCCAACCGCAAGCTCACCGTGCCGGAAATGAATGCCCTGCTGCGCGAGATGGAAGCGACCGAGCGTTCCGGCCAATGCAACCACGGCCGGCCGACCTGGCACCCGATCTCCCTCGCTGAACTCGATCGCTTGTTCATGCGTGGCCGATGAACAAGCCGTGAGGAGTGAGGAGAGAGGAGTGAGGAGGAAAACCGAGAAAACCGGCGCGGCGCAGCCTGCACCCTCATCCCTCATCCCTCCGCCCTCATCCCCCGCTGGCGAGCCGGCGGTCGTGGCACCCGTTCCTCGTCCCTTGATAAAATCGCCACCGGCGATTTTATTGATGGGCCCCACCGCCAGCGGCAAGACCG
>CAYIRZ010000306.1:0-4068 GCA_964365845.1 uncultured Streptomycetaceae bacterium | reverse complement strand
TGATCAGTTCACGCTGGCCGCGGCCGATCGGCACCATGGCGTCGATCGCTTTCAATCCCGTCTGCACCGGCTGCGAAACCGATTTGCGCGCAATCACACCGGGGGCGACTTTTTCGATCACGTCGGTCATTTTGGCGTTGATCGGGCCCTTGCCGTCGATCGGCTGGCCGAGCGAGTCCATCACGCGGCCGATCAGTTCCGGCCCTACCGGCACTTCCAGAATGCGCCCGGTGGTCTTGACCGTGTCGCCCTCGGAAATATGCTCGTATGCGCCGAGCACCACCGCGCCTACCGAATCACGTTCAAGGTTGAGCGCGAGGCCAAAGGTGTTCTTCGGGAATTCCAGCATTTCACCCTGCATCACGTCAGCCAGACCGTGGATGCGGCAGATGCCGTCGGTGACTGAAATCACAGTACCCTGGGTGCGGGCCTCAGCCGTGCCCGCCAGGTTCTGGATTTTGCTTTTTATGAGTTCGCTGATCTCGGAAGGATTGAGTTGCATGTGTAGCTCCTAGTGGGTAAGCGCGGCCGCCATGGCGTCGAGCCTGCCGCGCACCGTCGCATCTATGACCTTGTCGCCGACCATGATCTTGACGCCGCCGATCAGTTGGGGGTCGACCTCGACCTGGACGCTGATCTTGCGCTGATATTTGGTCTCGAGCCGCGCGACGAGCTGTTTCGTCTGTTCATCGTTGATGGGCAGCGCGGAAATGATCCTGGCGTCAAGAACGCCCTCGTTCTCGTGCCGGAGCCCCTCATAGAGGACCTGGATCTGGGGGAGCAATCCGAGCCGCCTGTTTTGCGCCAGCACCTGCACGAAGTTCCGGCCCATGCCATCCAGTTTGTCGCCGGCAATGCCCAGAATCAGGTTTTCGATCTGCTGTGTGCTGAGGTTGGGATTGTTGATGCACGCCTGCATTTGCGGATCTCTCGCCACCGCCGCCAGCAGCGCCAGCATGTCCGACCAGCCGGCGAGATTCGACTTCTCGCGCGCCAGCTTGAATACGGCTTCGGCGTAGGGCCGCGCTATGGTGACCAGTTCCGCCATGTTTTAGAGCTGTCCCTGAACCTGGTTCAACAGCTCGGCATGCACCTTGGCATCGACTTCGCGGCGCAGGATCTGCTCGGCCCCGGCCACGACGAGCGCGGCAACCTGCGTACGCAGCGCTTCTTTGGCGCGGAACACTTCCTGCCCGATCTCCGCTTTAGCGCCGGCGAGCTGGCGCTCGCCCTCGGCTTTGGCGGCGTTCTTCGCTTCCTCAATGAGTTGAACGGCGCGTTTGTCGGCCTGGGCAAGAATTTCCTGCGCCTTGTGGCGCGCTTCGGCCAGGATTTCCTCGGTGCGCTTCGCCGCCTGCTCGAGCTCCTGCTTGCCGCGCTCGGCGGCCGCAAGCCCGTCGGCGATCTGCTTCTGGCGGTTGTGCATCGCCCGTTGCAGCGGCGGCCACACGAATTTCATCGTGAACCAGATGAACAGGCCGAACCAGATGGCCTGTCCTATGAGAGTGGCGTTAATGTCCACGCTGATCTCCTGCAGCTGAGTTGGTTGTGGAAATTAGCCGCCTGCAGCCTTCTGCACCAGCGCGATAAACGGATTGGCGAACAGCATGTAGAGCGCGATACCGACACCGATCATGGTCACCGCGTCGAGCAGACCGGCAACGATGAACATCTTGACCTGCAGGGTCGGCATCATTTCCGGCTGGCGCGCCGCGCCTTCCAGAAAGCGGCCGCCGAGAATGCCGAAGCCGATGGCGGTTCCGAGCGCGCCCGCGCCGATCAGGATCGCAACCGCGATCGAAACATTGCCCAACAAGAACGACAGTTCCATTTTTTCTCCTTACTCGTGAATGTGAAACAAAAACAAAATCTTTTTAATGGCCCTCGTGCGCCATCGCCATATAGACGATGGTCAGCATCATGAACACGAACGCCTGCAGGGTGATGATCAGGATGTGGAATATCGCCCACGGCAGGGCCAGGAACGGCTGCGCCAGCCCGAGCAGCGCGATCAGAATGAACACCATTTCGCCGGCATACATATTGCCGAACAACCGCAGCGCCAGCGAGATCGGCTTGGCCAGATCCTCGATGACTCTGAATAAAATATTGATTGGAAACAACCACTTGCCGAATGGGACTGTGAGCACCTCGCGGGTGAAGCCGCCGAAGCCCTTGATCTTGAAGTTGTAGAACATCATCAGGAAGAACACCGTGAGCGACATGGCGAACGTGGTGTTGGGATCGGTAGTGGGCACCGCCTTGAAATAGTGCACGCCCGACAACCCGAGCATGCCGGACAAGAAATCAACCGGGATCAGGTCCATCGCGTTCATGATGAAGACCCAGACGAAGATGGTGATCGCCAGCGGCGTGATCAGCTCGCTCTTGCCGTGAAACGTATCCCTGACCTGGGCGTCGATCATGCTCACGGTCATCTCGATGAAATTCTGCAGCGGGCCCGGAACACCGGCGCTGGCGCGCCTGGCAACACGCCACATCATCCCGAACACCAGCACGCCCAGCAGTCCCGAGACGATCAGGCTGTCGAGATGGAGAGTCCAGAAGCCCGTACCGACCTTGAGATTGGTCAGATGGTGGACGATGTATTCGGTAGAGGTCTGGCCCTGAGCACTCATATTGACGATCTTGTTATGCGAATAGCAGTGCCGCCCAGTACACCATCAGCGTGGCGGCGTAAGTCAAAAATAGCGGCAGCGCAGCAATATCCCTGTAAAACGTAAACGTCGTGGCAAACAATACGATGGTGAAAGCAAGCTTGTAGAACTCCGCCCGGTACTGCGCCTTCACCAGTTCCCCGGGCTCTTCCCCGCGCGTCGCGAACATCCGGCGCGCATAAACGTAAGCCGTGGAAAAGCCGATTGCACCGCCGATCAGCGCCGACCATGCTGCGCGTGATTCGCCACCCATCGCCAGCACCAGCAAGACCGCTGCAACCGTGACTGCCATCTGCGCGCCGAGGATCCGGCGGACCGTTTTCATCGATCAACTTCCCTGGCGACGGCAGGTGCCGACACTGGCTGCCAAGCCGGCTCGAAAAAGACATAGATTTTATTACGTTGCGGCCAATGGTGTCAACGAATGTTGCGGCGCGGCAGCGGCGCCCTATCCGCTGCGCGTCAGTTTCGCCAGCAGCGCGTCCAGTTGGTCGAGGCTTTTATAGGTAATGACCAGTTTGCCGCTGCCTTTTTTGGCGCCGGCCTTGATGTTCACCGTAGTACCGAGGCGGTTGGACAGATCTTCCTCCAGCCGGGCGATATCGCGGTCGGTATGCGGCACGCGCGGCGCCGGTTTTCTGATTTCGCCGCCGACGCGCTTCTCGACTTCGCGCACCGATAGCCGCTTTGCCACGACTTCGCGCGCAAGCTCTACCTGGCGCGCCGCCGGCAACGCGAGCAGCGCGCGCGCATGCCCCATGTCGAGCTTGCCCTGAGCGAGCAGCTCGCGCACCGGCGGCGCCAGTTCAAGCAGGCGCAGCAGATTGGTCACGGCCGTGCGCGAGCGTCCCAGCGCTTCCGCGGCGGTGGCATGCGTCATGCTGAATTCCTGGATCAGGCGCTGAATGCCGGCCGCCGCCTCGATAGGGTTCAGGTCCTCGCGCTGGATGTTCTCGATCAGCGCCGCCGCCAGCGCCTGCTGATCCGGGATCTCGCGCACCAGCGCCGGCACGCTGCTGAGGCCGGCGATGCGCGCCGCGCGCCAACGCCGCTCACCGGCGACGATTTCAAAACGCCCGCCCGCCACCGGCCGCGCCAGGATGGGCTGCATCACGCCCTGCGCGCGAATCGAGTCCGCGAGATCCCTCAGCGCCTCCTGATCCATGCGCGTGCGCGGCTGATATTTACCCGGCTGCAGCATGTCGATGGCGAGATGGCGCAGCGTGTCTTCGCCCACCGCCGCCGTCGGTTCTTCGCCGCCCAGCAAAGCGTCCAGCCCTCGCCCCAAACCTCTTTGTTTCACCATGATTTCGCTTTCTTTTTCATCCCATCGGTCCCTAGGAGTTTGTCGGACTTAGCCCCGACAAACTCCTAAAATGAAAAAAACTAA
>CAYIRZ010000305.1:0-4086 GCA_964365845.1 uncultured Streptomycetaceae bacterium | reverse complement strand
TTGGACTACCGTCCTAGCAGCCTGTCGGACTTGGCCCCATTCACCGGAACGCGTAGCGTTAATGGGTCGTTGTCGATCAACACTTCTGCGACAGGCTGCTTAAGAAAGAAGCTTTGTGTGTCGAAATGCCATGCTGGTTGAAACAAACGTCACTTGCATGGCGTTCTTTCCACCTCGTTCTTCAGTGGCTTTTCATTTTAGGAGTTTGTCGGGGCTGGATCCGACAAACTCCTAGGCAACCTTCATCGGCAGGATGACCATCTGAATGCCCTGCAGATGCAGGCGCTGCTGCATCGCCATCGCAGTCTCGTTGTGCAGCCAGCGCGTGAAGAAGTTGTCGTGTACAAAGATTAGTTTGCTGGCGAAGCACACGCTGTTCGGAAATTCCCGCATGACCTCATCGGTCAGTTTCAGAAGTTCTGCCACTGGGTCAGTGCCGAAGGCGAGGCGAGAGGTGGCTGCCAGACTGTGCGCGTGACAGAAATTGACATAATAGCGCAGGGAATTTTCAATTTCGTATTGGAGCGTGCGCAGCGCACCCGGACCGTCGTAACTCTGTGCGTCGACTTCGCCGACGCTGAGAAACACGAAGTTCTTGAAATGATCGGGGAACAGGCGTTGCACCCACAACAGGGCATGCATGCTGACCCCGCGATTTTTGCCGACGAAGAATACCGCAGTCGGTTTCTGCGGGTCGAGTTGCGGCGGATTCGGGGTTTCCTCCAGCGGTCTTTTGCTCGAGAACAGCGAATCGATCTTGCGCAACTGATCGCGCGTTTCGTCGTAGTGCCAGCGGATCACCAGGCACAGTCCGATGACACACCCGGTGATGATCAGCGTGACCCAGCCGCCTTCATGGAATTTGCCCACGATGAGGACGAGCAGGATACCGCCGGTGACGAAGAGGCCGGCCAGCGAGAGCAGAAAGCGCCAGCGCCAGTTCGGCGCCGAGCGGCGTTTTTGCATCCAGTAGACGCACAATCCGTAGAGTGCGATGGAGAAAGTCAGGAACACATTGATGCTGTAGAGCACGACCAGCAGCGCCACGCTGCCCTTGCTCCACAACAGCACGCCGAGCGCGGCGATGCCCATCAGCATGATGCCGTTCTGGGTGACGAGACGGCTGGAGAGTTGCCGGAACTGCCGCGGCACCCACGAGTCAGCCGCCATGTTGGATAGCACCGCCGGACCGCCCAGAAATCCGGTATTGGCGGCGACGAACAACAATCCCGCCTCGAGCAGGAGCACGATGAGCAAAGCGCCATGATTGGCCCCGGCGCCGCCAAAGTCGATGTCCTCGATCACGGCCTGAAACACCACGGCATTCAGGGTCTGTCCCGGTATCTTGACGGCGTCCCACAGCAGATAAAGCAGCAGAATGCCGCCCGCGGTAAAGGCCAGCGAGACGGCCATGTAGAACATGGTCCACTTGCCGGTGCGCACGCGCGGTTCGGCCAGCGTGTTGACATTGTTGGAGACGGCCTCCAGCCCGGTGTAGGTGCCGCCGCCGTGGGAGTAGGCGAAGAGCAGGGTCGCCACGACGAACAGCCAGCCGCTCTCCCGCGCCAGGTTCGCGGTCTCGGTTAGGGTGTCAGGCAGCAGGCCGGGCAGGCGCTCGGCCTGAACGTAGACGCCGTAGCAGATCAGGGCGACATGCACGACCACGAAACCGACGAAGATCGGCAGCATCACCTTGATGGCTTCTTTCATGCCGCGCAGGTTGAGCGTGAGCAGCAGGGCAACCATCGCGATTCCCACCGGCATTTTCCAGCCATGCGTACTCAGCGGCAGGAAACTGAAAATGGCATCCATGCCGCTGGCCACCGAGATGGCGATGGTGAGCACATAATCGACGATCAGCGCGGCACCGGAGACCAGGCCGGCGTAGGGACCGATCAACTGAGTGGCGACCTTGTAGCCGCCGCCGCCGTTGGGAAAAAGTTCAATGACCTGGTTATAAGCGAGCGAAATGATGAAAACGGTCACCACCGTCGCGATTGCCATGTAGAGGCCGAGCTGGGTGTGCGTTCCCAGCGCGAGATAGGCTTCCTCCGGACCATAGGCCGACGAGGACAGGCCGTCGGCGCCCAAGCCGACCCATGCAAAAAAAGCGATCAGCGCGATATGCCGGCGCGTCTCGGGGTTCATCGGGTCGCGTGGTTTGCCGATGACGATTTCGCGCAGCTTGGCGACCAGATTGCCGGTCATGGAAAGTGAAGAACGATGGGTGTGGAGATTGAAATCTTGTCGAGGGGGCATCATGATAGCGCAATTCGGCGGATTCTGAAAAAGCCCGCTTTTGTTCATAAAATCAGGCCAAACGGGAGAACACCATGGCAAAACAGGTTATACATACGGATGCCGCGCCCAAGGCCATCGGCACATATTCGCAGGCGGTACGCTGCGGTAACACCGTTTATCTCGCCGGGCAGATCGGTCTTGACCCGGCGACCATGGAAATGGTGGCCGGCATCGAGCCGCAGATCCGCCGCGTGCTGGAAAACCTCAAAGCAGTCTCCGCGGCGGCGGGAGGCGGCCTCAACGATATTGTAAAGGTCACGGTCTACCTCACCGATCTCGGGAATTTCGCGCGCGTCAACGAGATCATGGCAATGTTTTTTGCTGCGCCCTACCCTGCGCGCGCCGCCGTCGGCGTGGCCAGCCTGCCGCGCGGCGCGCTGGTCGAGATGGATGCCATCATGCATCTGGAGGGATGAAGGATGAGGGGTGACGAGTAAGGAGCGAGGAGCGAAAGCCGGGGCGGTCGTGGACGCCTCACGGCTTACGCCTCACGCCTCACTGTCAGGGTTGAACAAATCGACCCTGACGCGGCTCGCCAAGCTCGGCATTGCAACCCGGTGCGAGCTGGTGCTGCACCTGCCGCTGCGGTACGACGACGAAACCCGCCTGTACCCGATCAACGAAGCGCCGCAGGGACACAGCGTGTTGGTCGAGGGCAAGGTGGTCGAGTGCGACGTCAAGTACCGCCCCCGGCGCCAGCTGGTATGCCACATCGAGGATGGCACCAGTGTTTTGACCCTGCGTTTTTTGAATTTTTACACGAGCCAGCAGAAGCAGCTTGCCGCCGGCGCGCGGGTGCGGGCCTTTGGCGAAATCCGCCAGGGTTTTTTCGGCGCCGAGATGGTGCATCCGAAGTACCGGGTGGTGCGCGCCGATGAACCGGTGTCGCGCGCCCTTACCCCGGTCTACCCGACCACTGCCGGCCTGGGCCAGGAGACGCTGCGCCGGCTGATCGGGCGCGCGCTTGCCGATTGCGATCTTTCAGACACGCTGCCGGACGACGTGATCAAGGCGCTCAGGCTGGCGCGCTTTCGCGAAGCCGTGCTGTTTCTGCACAATCCGCCGCCGGACGTGGCGCAACATGAATTGCAGGAACGGCGGCATCCTGCCTGGCGCAGAATCAAATTCGACGAATTGCTGGCGCAACAGCTGTCGATGCGCCTGCATTACAAGCGCCGCCGGGCAGCCGGTGCGCCGGCGCTGACATCACGGAGTCAGCTGACACGCGCGCTACAAAAAAAACTGCCGTTTCAGCTTACGTTTGCGCAGCAAAAGGCGCTGCGGCAGATTGAGCATGACTTGGGCCAGCCTTATCCGATGCAGCGCCTGCTCCAAGGCGATGTCGGCAGCGGCAAGACCATCGTCGCCGCGCTTGCCGCGCTGCAATGCGTCGAGAACGGTTTTCAGGTGGCGGTGATGGCGCCGACCGAAATTCTCACCGAGCAGCACTATCACAAGTTTTCGGGCTGGCTTGCGGACCTGGGCGTGAATGTGGCCTGGCTGGCGGGAAGTCTGCGCCAGAAGCAGAAACGGGAAACGCTCGAGCGCGTCGCCGCAGGCGAGGCGATGGTGGCGATCGGCACCCACGCGCTGTTTCAGGAAGAGGTGCGGTTTCACAACCTCGCGCTCGCGATCATCGACGAGCAGCATCGCTTCGGCGTGCACCAGCGGCTGGCGTTGCGCATGAAGGGAACCCGGCCCGGCAGGGGTGCGCAGCCGCACCAGTTGATGATGAGCGCGACGCCGATCCCGCGCACGCTGGCGATGAGCTATTACGCCGACCTC
>CAYIRZ010000304.1:0-4086 GCA_964365845.1 uncultured Streptomycetaceae bacterium | reverse complement strand
GGCAGTCCTGCTACGATAATGGTCCGACGGCCGTACCGCTCGGCCATACGCAAGCCGGATTCAAACGAAGGAGAATTGTCATGAACACCAGGATGAGATCGGCTGCAGCCAGGACGCTCTGCGCCGCACGGGCGGCAACGGCCTGTTGTACTGCTTCGCTGTAAAGTAGCCGGACTGTTCGCCGCGGGGGGAGCAAGGATCGCTCCCCTCATTACTGCGAAAAGTTGTAGTAGGTCACGTTCAGATACGCAACGACGTCCTCCAGTTCCTGCGGCGTCATCTTCGGGCTGAGATAGTCGTTGCGCCGGCTCACTGCTTCCCGGAGCGCCGCCAGCGACTGGATCCTGCCCTTGAACCGGGTGGGTTCGGCGGGAGGCAAGTCGGAAAGACCGCTGGCCCTCAGCACCGAATCTAAAAAACTGGCCGCCGCGTAGGTCACCGGCGCGACATACCGTTCGATGCCGTGACAGGAAAAACATACCCCGTGCACCTTAGCGCCTCTTGCCGGGTCTCCGACCAACGGCGGAGTGGGCGCGCCCTTGTCTGCGGCCTGGGCATACTCGGCGCGGATTTTGGCTTTCTCTTCCGGTGTGGCAGCGGCCGCCATGCGGCGCCGATAGGCGTCGCGTTCGGCGCTGGTCATCCGGTCCGCGCCCGGAATCACCTCTCGCTCGGTTGCCTGCGTTGCCGGGCTTCCGGCGCTATGGGCCGCGTCGGTCGCGGCCGCGATCATCACCGCCGCACCCGCCAGCGCTATCGAAATTCTGAATGCCTTTCTGATGTTCCGCGCGAACGCAGTATCCGGGACCATCGGTCACCTCGCTCTCTGGACGGGCCCTGAACAGGCCACGGCGTCCTTCAAACTGAATACTGAAGCCGATGTGGCGAGATGAAGTTGACTTAGATCAAACGGCCGGTAAACAATCAATCAGCCTTGAGACCCGCGTCCCTGGCCACCTTGGTCCAGCGCTTCAACTCGTCCCGGTACATGGCGGTGAACGCGCTGATCCCGGGCCCCGTCGGTTCCATGTCCTGCTGTTCGATCTTCGGTTTCAATTCGGGACTGTGAATTGCCTTGACGAACTCCGCGTGCACGCGCGCGAGCACCGCGGCAGGCGTGCCCGCGGGCGCGAACACGCCCTGCCAGGTCGTTACCACGAATCCGGGAAGTCCCGATTCTTCCAGCGTGCGCAACTCCGGAAGCGATTGGATGCGCTTCGCGCCGGTGACCGCGAGCGCCCGCAGCCGGCCCTCCCGGACATGGGGCACGGCGGTGAGGACGGCGCCCATCAGAAACTGGGTCCGCCCGGCGATCGTATCCACCAGCGACGGCGCGGTCCCCTTGTAGGGAACGTGTTGCGCCTGAATGCCGGTGCGCTGCGAGAACAGCACCGCCGCGAGGTGCGTGCTCGTGCCGGCCCCGGAAGACGCGTAGTTGAGCTGGCCCGGCCGCGCTTTCGCGTAGTCGATGAATTCCTGCACGCTCTTGACGGGCAGCGAGGGGTGCACCACGAAAATCAGGCAGCCGGCGCCGATCTCGGTGACCGGGGCCAGGTCCTTGAGCGGATCGTAGCCGAGCTTCGAGTACAGGCCCGGGGAAAGCGCGATCGCATTCGACGAATAGAGCAGCGTGTGGCCGTCGGGGTTGGCCTTCGTCAGAATCTCGACGGCGATGTTGCCGGCCGCGCCCGCGCGGTTGTCGATAATAATCCGCTGGCCTACCTGTGCCGCGACCTTTTCGCTCACGAGCCGGGCGACCACGTCGGTGGGACCGCCCGGCGGGAACCCGACCAGCATGCGGATCGGCTTGGTCGGCCAGGCGGGTCCTGAGCCTGCCGAAGCGGCTTGCGCAGGGCACACGGCGCACGCGGCGGCGAGATACGCTGCGACGCCAAACGCTGCAAACTTCACATGTAAGGACATTCCGGTCTCCCCTTCTGGCCAATCGGGCCCCGCGCGCGACGCCGGGATCATCGATTGTAGCGCAAGAACCTCCGTCGTAAGCACAGGAGAGCGGGAGGGCGGAAGACGGAAAAACCACTCACGACCTTACGACTTCATTCATTTTCGCTGTTAAAATGGCTGTTGTGGTTCCTTACCGCCCGGCGCGCATTGGACGAAGATTCGATCCGCGGAGCGGCACAAGCCGCAGGAAAACAACGAAAAGGAGGAGTGAACATGCTTAACCGCGCGTTGCATGCCGTTCTGGTTTTTGCCGCCGCCTTCACCGGCTTCCTGTCGCCGGACCTTGCCGCCCAGCAGTATCCCAGCAGGATCATCCGCGTGGTCAACCCCAACCAGCCCGGCGGCAACAGCGACATCCTGTTCCGCCTGCTCTCACCCAAAATGGGCGAGATACTGGGCCAGCAACTGGTCATCGATTACCGGCCCGGCGCGGGCGGCAACATCGGCGCGGAGATCGTCGCCAAAAGCGCGCCCGACGGCTACATGACGCTGATCGCGGCCGCGAGCTTCCTCATCAATCCCTCGCTGATCAAGAACCTGCCGTTCGATGCCGTCCGGGACTTCACGCCGCTCGGCCTCATCGTCGACATCCCGGCGGCGCTGGTGACGCACCCCTCGCTGCCGGTCAGGAACGTGAAGCAGCTCATCGCGCTCGCCAAAGCGCGTCCGGGGGAACTGAACCTTTCCAGTTCCGGCGTCGGCGCGTTGGGCCATCTCTCGGGCGCGCTTTTCAACAGCATCACGGGGACCAATATCGTGCATGTGCCGTACAAGGGCGCCGGTCCCGCCATAGTCGATCTCGTCGCCGGCCACGTGCAGCTCTCGTTCGTCAGCATCCCCGCCGTCGTCGGCCACGTGCAGAGCGGCCGGCTGCGCATGCTCGCGCAATGCGGCGCCACGCGTTTCTCGTCGTTTCCCAACCTGCCTACCATGGAGGAGTCGGGCGTGCCCGGCTTCGTGGTGAGCAGCGGCTTCAGCTTCCTGGGACCCGCGGGCATGCCGCAGCCCATCGTGAACAAGCTCAACGCCGCGCTGGTGCAAGCGTTGCGCGACCCCGCGATCCGCAAAACGCTGATCGACCGCGGCGCCGACCCGGTGGGCAACACACCGGCCGAACATGCGGCCTTCATCAAGTCCGAGATCGAAAAGTGGCGGCTCGTGGCGCGCAACGCGGGACTCAAACCGGAGTAGGCAGACGCTGACAGGTTGGCTTAGTGGTCCGCCCCTGATGAGGTTTTGGCGCTTTTACCCGCTCATCGGTCAAAACCATAGAGTTCAGCGGGATTCGCCGCGAGTATCCGGTTGCGGATTTTCTCGTCGGGGGCCCAGGCCAGCATCAGATCGAGCAACACCGCGTCATCGGGCATGGCTTCGGCGGATGCCAGCGGATGCGGCCAGTTGCTCGCCCACACCAGGCGTTCGGGCGCATGCCTCACCAGCGCCTGTGCCAGTACACCGATATCGGCGTAATGCGGCGGGCCGTCCTTTGACATCATGTATGCGCCGGAGAGCTTGACCCAGCAACGGCCATGGTCGACGAGGCGCAGCAAGGACTCGAACCCGGGATGGTCCACCGTGACCGGTTCGAGAAATTTGCCGATATGCTCGATGACCAGCGTGCACGGCAGCCGTTGCAACAGGTCTTCCCGCTCCGGGAAACGACGCCCATCCATCTGGAACTGCACGTGCCAGCCGAATGCGGCCACCCGCGCGGCCATTTCTTCCAGCATGTCCCACGGCAATTCCGGCGGCTCGAGCATGCGGAAACGCACGCCGCGAATACCGGCCAGCGTCAGACGCTCGAGTTCGACGTCGCTGACCGTATTGTCGATGACCGCAACGCCGCGCGCACCGGTGCCCAGTTCCGCGATCGCCTCGAGGGTGCAGCGATTGTCCCTGCCATAGGCGGTGGGCTGCACGACGACGACCCGCTGCAACCCCAGCCGCTGCTGCAGCCTGCGGTATTCGGGGACCAGTGCGTCCGGCTCTTTGCGCCTGGCCTTCCCGGCCAGCGGAAACCGCGCGTCGAAAATGTGCATGTGACAATCGCATGCATCGGGCGGGGCTTTGAGTTGCGGAACGCCAGCCATGGATGCCGGGGAATTCATCCTGCAAGATTAC
>CAYIRZ010000303.1:1066-4091 GCA_964365845.1 uncultured Streptomycetaceae bacterium | reverse complement strand
CCCATACCGACAGCCGGGGGATCGACGCGACCATCAAGAGCTACAAACTCTATCTTGAGCATGTTGTCGCAGGCGAGCTTGATTGCGTGCTGAGCATGACGAGGGCGTGGACTCTGGTGCGCTTCCTCGAGGGACGGGTCCTGAAAGCGGTGCCGTGCGCGAAATGCAGCGGCCACTTTGTGATGCATGCGCAGGATCTTCATGCCGATTACGTATGCGGGTTGTGCAACGTCCCGTCGCGCGCCGGAAAGACCAAGAAACAAAAGCAGGTTAATCCGATGGACGCCTCGAAACTGCTGGCTGCCTGATATGGGTTCTTAGGGAGAGCGGCACAGGACTGATATGGCGGCGGTTTTCCGCCGCCGTCCTTTGTCGCTGCCATCGCCGCGCAATGCGGCATGGGACAAACGCTGCAGGGGGCCGTTGTCTGCAGCAAGTGTTTTCTCCGCGGGTCCGCAGACCTCGATTACGAGGGACGCCGTGCGGGGAATTGCATGACGTTTGCACCTGTATTTTTGATTTCGGGCGTGGTGCTGCGTGCTACGCTTGGCCAACATAGATTTACCGGGCGCGCGGCCTGACCGGGTTGCGATAAATATTAGCGGTCGGTTTGACGGGCAGGCATCACGCTATGCTGGTTGTTCTCGGATATATAGTCGTTCTGGGCTCGGTGTTCGGTGGTTTTATGCTGAACGGCGGGCATCTGGGCGCCATGTACCAGCCTTTCGAGCTGCTGACCATAGGCGGCGCGGCGGTAGGCGCTTTCATCGTCGGCAATTCCGGGAAGGCCATTGTTGCGACATTGCAAGCCCTGCCGGGGGTGTTCAAGGGATCGCATTACACCAAGGCGATTTACATGGAGCTGATGGCGCTGCTCTATGAAATTCTTTCCAAGGTTCGCAAGGAAGGACTGATGTCGATAGAAGGCGACGTCGACAATCCCAAAGAAAGCCCGATGTTCACCAAATACCAGAAAATCCTCAAGGATCATCACGCGATCGAATTCATGACCGATTATCTGCGGCTCATGGTGGGCGGCAATCTGAACGCCATGGAGATCGAGAACCTGATGGAAAGCGAAATCGATACCCATCACCACGAGGGCGAGGTGCCGGTGGGAGTGGTTCAGAAGGTCGGAGACGCCCTGCCCGCCTTCGGTATCGTGGCCGCGGTAATGGGGGTGGTCCATACCATGGGTTCGGTCGGGCTGCCGCCTTCGGAACTGGGGAAACTGATCGCCAGCGCGCTGGTGGGGACTTTCCTCGGCATCCTGCTGGCGTATGGCTTTGTCGGCCCGCTGGCCGGACGCATTGAACAAAGACTTCACGAGTCCACCAAACTGCTGCAGTGCATCAAGGTGACGCTGCTCGCGAGCCTGAACGGGTATTCCCCGGCGCTGGCTGTCGAATTCGGCAGGAAGGTGCTGTTTTCAACCGAACGGCCGTCCTTTATCGAACTGGAACAGCATCTCAAACAAAGCAGGGCCAGATGATGGAAGACCGCTGGCATTTCCGACTAGAACTGCATCCCACATTGACCTGTCGCACACGTGGATATTATTGAGACAGGCTTTAGACAACGATGGCCAAGGATAATCAACAGCAGCCGCTTGTTATCAAGCGGATAAAAAAAGGCAAGCACGAATTTCACGGTGGCACGTGGAAGATCGCCTACGCCGACTTTGTCACCGCCATGATGGCGTTTTTTCTGCTGATGTGGCTGCTGGGCTCTACCTCGCAAGGGGAACTTCAGGGTATTGCCGAGTATTTTCAGACGCCATTGAAGGTTGCACTCGCCGGCGGCTCCGGCAGCGGCGACAGTTCCAGCGTGATCCAGGGCGGCGGCAGAGACCTGACGCGCAGAGAAAGCCAGATCAAGAAAGGCGACATCAAGGCGCAGAAGAAAACCATCAACATGAAGGCTGCCGAGGGTGAGCTGGAGCGCCTGGAATTCTCGAAAATGAAAGGGATGCAGAATAAACTGGAAAAGGCTTTTGAGGCCAGTCCATCACTGAAAGATTACAAAAAACAATTACTTATAGACATTACCACGGAAGGGCTGCGGATCCAGATCGTGGATGCGCAGAACCGCCCCATGTTTGCCACCGGCAAGGCGGTATTGCTGCCTTATATGCGCGACATACTGCGTGAAATCGGCAAGACGCTGAATGAGGTCCCGAACAAGATCAGCCTGTCCGGACACACCGACGCCCAACCCTATCCGCTAGGTGAAAGAGGCTACAGCAACTGGGAACTGTCAGCCGACCGGGCCAATGCATCGCGCCGGGAACTGGTCGCCGCCGGCATGGATGAAGGGAAGGTCGTGCGCGTGGTGGGGCTGTCGTCCTCGGTGCTGCTTGACCAGAGCGACCCTTTCAATCCGGTGAACCGGCGCATCAGTATCATCGTCATGAACCAGCAGGCGGAAGAATCCGTAACGCGGGATAACTCAGCTTTGCCGCGCGCTAACGAGGATCCTGCCCAGAACAAAGCGGAGCAACTGCACCCGCCGCAGGGATAATAGGTGTGCGACCGGCCGTGCGGCTAAACTTGTGGCGGATTTTGCCGTTATTGAATGCAGGGTGGTGACAAGCATGCTGGCTTCGGCTACGGAGGCATGTACGCTTTTGATCCGTGGCGGCTAGTCGTAAATCAGTTAATGGAGGCCTTGATGCCAGAGCCGGACAAAAATATGCGATTCCTGGTCGTGGACGATTTTTCCACGATGCGCAGGATTGTACGTAACCTGCTGAAGGAATTGGGTTTTATAAATGTGGACGAGGCTGAGGATGGCGCGGTCGCTCTGCAAAAACTTCGTACCACTCCGTTCGACTTCGTGATTTCCGACTGGAACATGCCGAACATGGACGGCCTGGTCTTGCTGCAGCACATCCGTGCGGACGAGGCGCTGAAGAAGATTCCGGTACTGATGGTGACCGCCGAAGCCAAAAAAGAAAACATCGTGGCTGCCGCTCAGGCAGGCGCCAGCGGCTACGTCGTCAAGCCGTTTACAGCCGCGACGCTGG
>CAYIRZ010000303.1:0-1056 GCA_964365845.1 uncultured Streptomycetaceae bacterium | reverse complement strand
TGAACAAAATCCTGAACATGATGAGCAGCCCCGCTTGATGGGTTGCATGACAGCCCCAAACCAATAAGAGAGCCGGAACGTGACCCACGCTACCCATCTGCAAGATAGTTCGGAGGACCTGGAAGCGCTCTTTGACAATATCGTAAAGAGCGAGCCGCAGGCCGCCAGCAATGAATCTCCCCATAGCGCCGCCGCGCCGGAGGCTCAGGATACCAGTGACAGCGCGATGGATAAAGTGTTGAGCAGGGTCGGGCATCTGACTCGTGTCCTGCACAATAATCTGCGCGAGATCAGTTACGACAAGCTGATCGAGAAGGCCGCCGAGGCTATCCCCGATGCGCGTGACCGGCTCAACTATATCGCGACCATGACCGAGCAGGCGGCGCTGCGCGTGCTTAATGCGACCGATGTGGCCCAGCCGATTCAGGACAAGCTTGCGGCGGATGCGAAGGGGCTGTCCACGTTGTGGCAGAAGCTCTACGACCGGCAGCTCAACCTGGACGAGTTCAAGAGCCTGGTTACCAGTACCCGCGCCTACCTTGACCATGTCCCCAGCCAGACTGGCGCCACCAATGCGCAACTCATGGAAATCATGATGGCGCAGGATTTCCAGGATCTGACCGGCCAGGTGATCAAGAAGATCACCGATATGGTGCAATCCATGGAGCAGGAACTGGTGCAATTGCTGCTCGATCATATTCCGCCCGAGAAAAGGGCTGAAACCGGCCACCACAGCCTGCTGAATGGCCCGGTAATAAAACCGGAAGGACGCAGCGATGTCGTCACCGGCCAAAATCAGGTGGATGATTTGCTGGAGAGCCTGGGGTTCTAGAAAGAAGTTTTGCGTGTCGCAACGCTGTGCTGTCCGGAACAAACGTCACTTGCATGGCGTTGTTTTCGCCTCGTTCTTCAGTTTTTTCCGTTTTAGGAGTTTGTCGGGGCTAAGTCCGACAAACTCCTTTTCCATCCCGGGCCAGAGCCCGTAACCTAATGAAACGCGTGATGCGCTGGCACGATTTTGGCTCAGGACGCGAAGCTTCCCGCAGCCAATATCGC
>CAYIRZ010000302.1:0-4103 GCA_964365845.1 uncultured Streptomycetaceae bacterium | reverse complement strand
AGGCGAGCACGAGGGGAAATCGGTTGCGTTTCATCCATGGCGGCATTATCTCATTATTCCTAGGAGTTTGTCGGACTGGGGTTCGACAAACTCCTAAAATGAAAGCACCAAAGGATCGGGGTGAAAAGAACGCGATCCCGTCTATCATGGGGGTATCTATCTTGCTTCCCCGAGCCACGGAAAATCGAGATGTCGATCGCACCCGCACCCAACTACGCCGAGCTCTGCCGCGTCTATTCGCGCCTTTATCGCTACCACCATCTTGCCGCCATCGTCGGGTGGGACCGCAACGCGATGATGCCGCCTAAGGGCAACGCGGCGCGCGCCGCGGCCGAAGCGGAGCTGAACGCGCTGATTCATCGCACGCGCACCGATCCGCGTCTGGCCGATTGGCTGCGCGCCGCGGAGCAGGAACCGCTAGCCGATATGGAACGTGCCAACCTGCGCGAGATACGGCGCGACTGGCGCGACGCGAACGCCCTGCCGGAGTCGCTCATCGACGCGACGACGCTGGCCGGCGCCAAGTGCGAGCACGCCTGGCGCAGCCAGCGCCCGGCCAACGACTGGCGCGGCTTCCTGGAGAACTTTCGCGAGGTGGTGCGGCTGGCGCGCAAGGAGGCGCAACTGCTCGCCGACGACACGGGGCTCACGCGCTACGACGCGCTGATGGACCGTTTCGAGCCGGGCGTGCGCGCGGCGGACATCGACCGTATTTTCGGCGACGTCAGACAGTGGCTCCCGGACCTGATCGCGCGTGTGCAGGCGAAGCAGCGCGAAGAGAAGGTGATCGCCCCGGCCGGCCCGTTTCCGGTTGCGGCCCAGCGCGCGATGAGCCTCACTGTCATGAAGCTGCTGGGTTTCGATTTCGAAGCCGGGCGGCTGGACGAGAGCACGCACCCCTTCAGCGGCGGCGTGCCCGAGGATGTGCGCCTGACCACGCGCTACCGCGAGGACGATTTTGCGCAAAGCCTGATGGGAACGATACACGAGACCGGCCACGCGCGCTTCGAGCAGAGCCTGCCGCGCGAGTGGCTGGGCCAGCCGATCGGCACGGCGCGCTCGTATGGCATACATGAAAGCCAGAGCCTGTCTTTCGAAATGCAACTCGCGCGCAGCAGAAGCTTCGTCGGCCTGCTGGCGCCGCTGCTGGCTGCAAATTTCGGCGGCCAGCCGGCGTTCGCGGCGGACAACCTGTACCGGCTGTTGACGCGCGTCAGGCCGGGCTTGATCCGCGTGGAAGCGGATGAGGTGACCTACCCGGCCCACATCATCCTGCGCTATGAGATCGAGCGCGCACTGATCGAAGGGAAGATCGAGGCCGAGGACATTCCCGCGCTGTGGGACGAAAAGATGCAAACCCTGCTGGGGCTGGACACGCGCGGCAACTTCAGGGACGGCTGCATGCAGGACGTGCACTGGACCGAAGGCGCCTTCGGCTATTTCCCCAGCTACACGCTGGGCGCGATGTACGCGGCGCAGTGGTTCGCCGCCATGCGGCGCGCCGTGCCGGATCTCGATGCGCGGATTGCGGCGGGCGATCTCGCGCCGGTGTTCGAGTGGCTGCGCGCGAATATCTGGTCCCAGGCGAGCCGCTGGGAGACGCCGGAGCTGGTGCGCCGCGCCAGCGGCGAAGCGCTGAACCCGGCGCACCTGCGCACGCATCTGGAGGAGCGGTACCTGAAATAACTATATTGGCTAAAACCGGAAATCTTTAACCGCGGAGGATTCTTTTCAATACCCTTTTAAAGGGTACGCGGAGAAGCTTTGTAATTCAGTAACCGCGCGCCCGGTCGACCACGGTCTCGAGCGGTTCGTCCGCCAGAAAGCGCCGTGCATTGGCGACAAACACCTCGGCGACACCTTCGTCGCGCGCCGGATGGAGACCGCCGATGTGCGGCAGCACCGTGATGCCTGCGGTCGTCCAGAACGGGTGGTCGGCAGGCAACGGCTCCTTGCGGAACACGTCGAGCACGGCGCCGGCGATGGTTTTCGACCGCACCGCCTCGATGAGATCGGCATCGACGATCAGCGCGCCCCGCGCGAAATTCAGAAGGTAGGCGCCGCGCCGCATGGCGCGAAACCGCCGCGCATCCATGAAGTTTTCGGTCGCGGTCGTCGACGGCAGCAGCAGCAGAACGAAATCGGACGCGCCGAGAACCTCGTCGGTTGCCTCCCGCGGATAGACTTTCGTCACGTGCGCGATCGGCCCTGGCGAGCGCTTCGTGCCGATGACCTTCAGTTCGAGCGCGGCGGCCTTGCGTGCCAGTTCCTGCCCGATCGCGCCGAGACCGAGGATGCCGAGGGTCTTGCCGGCGAGCGGCTCCGAGATGCGCCGGGTCCAGCGGCTGTCACGCTGGTCCAGCGCGCATTGCAGCAGCGGTTTCGTGAGGAAAAACAGCGCAGCAAGGATGTTTTCCGGCATCTGCACGCGATGCGAGCCGCGCGCGCTGGTGAGGACAATGTCCTCGCGCAGATCCGGGCTCGCCAGCCACTGGTCCATGCCGGCCGTCACGCTCTGGATCCAGCGCAGCCGCGGCATGCCGGCGAAGAGCCCCGGCGCCGGCCGCCAGCCGAGCAGCACTTCGCAACGTGCCGCGGCATCGGTGGGGATAGCCTGGTCGGCGCGCACGCTATGCAGTTCGAACCGGTCAGCGAGGCCGGCACGCGCCAAAGCCTGCTCATAGATGTTCGCTTCGTTCATCCACAGAACGCAGACCGGCTTGCTCATAAGCGGGGCCGCATGTTACTTTCGCAACTCGTACTCTATGAAGTTATCCAAGCGCTGAGACTCGAAGCGCGACGGCAGGCTGAAATAGATCCGGGACGGGCTGACCTGGACCGCCACCGACTCGGGCGAATAGGCCTGCCCGGCAGCGATCTCCCAGCGGATGCTTGAATAGTCATTGCCCGCGACCCTGCCCACGAGGAACACTTCCGGAGTCCTTGTATCGACCCGAGTGACCTTCACTTCCTTGCCGTCGATGGAGATGTCGACGGCTATATCTAACCTTACGGTAGAGCCCGGCGGCCTCAGCCTTTCAAAATGGGTCGTCAGCGTCCCATTCCAGCGCCCGGCGAGAAAACCGAGGTTCCGCCGATACGCGTCCTCTTCGGTTCTCTTCTGAGCGGCCTTCTCCTTTTTCTCCACCGACTCCTTTTGCGCCTTTTCCTGAAGGTATTCGAGTTCGATTACTTTCCTGCGCACGGCCGCGGCATCGGAAGCGGCGGGCGCAGCCAAGCTGTAAAGCCGGTAGCTCTGCATTGCGCCGGTGTAGTCTTCCAACTTCTCCTGCACGACGCCCAGGTTGTAATAGCCGTTGGCGAGCCACGGCGCAGCTCGCAGCGCCTTCTTGAACTCCGACAGGGCGTCACGAAAATCGGTTGCGCTCTTCGCGGACTTAACGGCCGCTTTGCCACGCACCATGAAGCGCTCCGCGTCGTCGGGCACCGCGGGGAGAGGCTTGACTCTCGGTGCGAGCGAAATGATTTTTTCGCGCAGCTCTTGCTCCTTGGCGCCGCCTTCGGACGCATTCCGCAGCGCGGCGACATACTGTGTGAGTGCCTCTCGAAGTTTTCCCGCCTGCTCCGCGGCCCTAGCAGCGCCTTCTTCGGATGATTGCCCCCAAGAAGATGCGGCGCTGAGCACAAACACGAGACCTATGACGCCACTCCATAATTTACTCATCGTATCTTCTCCTCTCGCTCCTGCAAGGTTACGGCGGCGTTCGCTCCGGTGCCTCGGGCTGCCAGCGCCCGAGGTGCACGAGGATCTCGCGCACCAGAGCTATCGGGTCACACGCTGACAGGATGGCCTGGCTTGGTGGTCCCTGAAAGGTTCTCTAACGTGCAAGTGTCACAGATCGCGCGGTCTGACTGGTCGCCGCGCAGGTCTGATGGTGCAGTGACGATTGCGGAGTCGAATAGGTAATCCTGCGTCGGTCTGGGCTGACTTGAATCATGACGGGGCGCCACTCAACTGGCCTATAGCAATTGCCTGCAGGGAAGTTATTCGCGCTGACCCATTCAATCGTGTTGGTTTCACGGCGGAAGGTGCCGCGTAACTCGGGTTTGGGAGTCTGATCGTCTGAGGCCGAATAGTCGCG
>CAYIRZ010000301.1:0-4119 GCA_964365845.1 uncultured Streptomycetaceae bacterium | reverse complement strand
ACTTTCATTCACAACATGAATGTGAGCGGACTTTGACTTTCGGGAAACACCTCGCTAAAGTCCATCTCGAATTCCATACGAGGAGATAACGGTTGAAAATCGGGTTTGTGGGGCTGGGCGCAATGGGCATGGGCATCGTTCCGCGCCTGCTTGCCGCCGGGCACACCGTCACGGGATGGAACCGGACAAAAACAAAAGCAGAGCCTCTGTTCAAACTCGGGATGCGCTGGGCGGACAGCCCGCGCGAAGTTGCGACCGAATCGGAGGTGGTGTTCTCGATCGTGACTGACGCGGCCGCAGTCAGGTCGGTGGCGCTCGGCGATAACGGCATTATTGCCGGTCTGCGCACAGACGGTATCTACCTGGACATGAGCACCATTGCGCCGGACGCGAGCCGCGCGGTCTCGGCCGAATTCGCGAAGGCCGGCCTGACGATGCTCGACGCGCCGATTTCCGGCAGCCCGGTAACGCTTGCGGAAGGCAAGGCCTCGATCATGGTCGGCGGCGACAAGGCCGCCTTCGAGCGGGTGCGGCCGGTACTGCTGGCAATCGGGGCCAAAGCCATGCACATCGGGGAAAGCGGGCTGGCCGTGCAAATGAAGCTCGCCATCAACCTCGTGCTCATGGTCGAGGTCATCGCTTTCTGCGAAGGGGTCGCCCTTGCCGAGAAGGGCGGCGTTGCGCGCGAAGTCGCCGTTGACGCCATGCTGAAAAGCGTGGCCGCCTCGCCGGTGCTCGGCTACCGTGGGCCCTTCATCCTCGAGGGGAAAATGCCCGCGGTGCCGCTGGCAGATGTCAATCTCCAGCAGAAGGACATGACACTGGTGCTCGAACTCGCGCGCAAGATGGGCGTCCCCGCGCCGCTCGCGGCAGCCGCGAACGAGATGATGAACGCCTGCCGCGGGCTGGGGCTGGGCCATCACGATTTTGTCATCGCACACGAGGCGTACCGCCGTCTGGGAGGAATGTCGAAATGAAACCCGATTCGAACACCGTACTGCAGCCCTTTTGCACCAATCTCAAGGACGTGCCGAAGGTCGGCGGGCTGAAGGAGAAAGACGGCTGGGTCAACATGCAGGTCCAGTTTCTGATCGATCAGAAGACCGCCAACTCGGACCAACTGCTCGTGGGCTGGACAGTGCTGCCACCGGGAGCGCAGCACGACCGGCATCGTCACTTCAACTGCGATGAGTTCTGGATAGTCGTCAAAGGTCACGGCGTGATGTACACCGACGAGGGTGAAAAACCTTCGGGCGAAGGCGACGTCGTATTCACGCCGCGCGGCCACTGGCATGGCTTTAAGAACACTTCCACCGCAGACGTCGTCCTGGTCTGGGGCTGGAGCGGCGCGGGCTCGCTCGAGGCAGCGGGCTACGAATCCGTGGCAGGCGGACGCACCCATTAATGAGCGCCGCCTGGTATGACCCGCGCATTGCGCGCGGCATGGCAAGGCAGTTGACGTGCTGGCATGAGCGTCTCAAGGCCGGGGAAAAAGCGCTCGGCTGGAAGGTGGGCTTCGGTGCGCCTGCCGCAATGGAGCGGCTCAAGATCCAGGCGCCGCTCGTCGGCTTCCTGACCGACCACGCGCTTTTCCCCTCCGGGAAAACGCTTTCGCTTGCGGGTTGGAGCAAACCCGTAGCGGAGCCCGAAATAGCGGTCCATATCGGCAAAGACCTTCCGGGAGGCGCCGGCCGCGACCAGGTGAAGGCTGCAATTGCGGCGCTGAGTCCGGCAATAGAGCTGGCCGACCTGGATCATCCGCCTGACGATGTCGAAGCCATACTCGCCGGCAACATCTATCAGCGACACATCATCCTCGGCCCGCGCGATACCTCGCGCGCGGGTGGGGTGACGGATGGCCTGCTGGCCCGCGTCCTGCGCAACGGCGCCGAAGTCGCGACGACTTCCGATCCTCAGGCGCTGACCGGCGATTTGATCGACATCGTGCAGCACGTTGCCGACGTGCTGTCGGCGTTCGGCGAGCGGCTGCGTGCCGGACAGATCATCATCACGGGCTCGGTGGTGCCGCCGTTATGGGTCGAAGCCGGCGAGGAAATCGCATTCGAGCTCGACCCGGTTGGCAGCGTTTCCATACATTTTTCTTAAAAATCATACACTTAGTCCGCCCGCGTGAAAATCACCCACAGGAGCAACCCCATATCATGCTGACCAGTGACCGCGGTCTGTCCGAAGAACAGCGCATGATGCGCGACAGCTGCCGCGCCTTCGTCGACGATTTCGTCAACCCCTTCATCCGCAAGAACTGGCAGCGCGAATGGGTCATGGATCCGGATGATCGTCTGCCGCGCGAAATCCTCGAGCAGGCCCACAAGATCGGCATTCGCACCCTCGGCGTGCCGGAAGAGTTCGGCGGCACACCGCTCGATCCCGCGAACGAGGTGCAAACCTTTGCCATGATCTCGGAAGAGATTGCGCGCGGTGACTCGGGGCTCGCCGACAAACTGGTGCAGATCTGGAAGGTTTCCGTGCTGCTGCGCAACGTCGCGCCCCGCCACCTCCAGGAGCGCTGGTTTCCGCGCGTGGTCGAGGACCCCTCCTTCCTGCTTGCACACTGCCTCACGGAGCCGCGCGGCGCCTCGGATCGCTGGCTGCCCTACAACGTGCCCGAAGCCATGATGCACACCCGCGCCGAGTTGAAGGGCGGCAAATGGGTAATCAACGGCCGCAAGCAGTTCATCAGCAATGGCTATGATGCGAAACTTTACGTCGTCTACGCCACGACCAAACCGGGCGCAGGCATGCTGCAAGGCACTTCGAGCTTCCTCGTTCCGCGCGACACGTCCGGCCTCACCGTACAGCGTTGCAACGAGACCATGGGCGGCCGCTTCATGAACAACGGCGAAATCGTGTTCGAGGACTGCGCCGTGCCCCAGGACCATCTGCTGGTCGAAAACACCGCGCTTCCCAAAGCCGGAGTCTATTTTCGCCCGGGCAAGATTATCCAGGCATCGAAGAACCTGGGGGTCGGCGTCGCCGCGTTCGAGCGCACCGCGGACTATGTGCAGAATTACGTCCAGGGCGGACGCATACTGATCAAGCACCAGGCAGTCGCGATACGGCTCGCCGACATGGCGACCAAACTGAGCGCCGTGCGCGCGCTCCTGAACGAGGCTTCGCGCGCCGTCGATGCGGGCGCCCCGGATGCCGAAGCACTCTGCAACATGGTCAAGATGTTCGCTTCCGAGGAAGTGTTCAAGGTGTGCCAGCACGCCATGGAACTCCATGGCGGAAACGGCGTGATGCTCGACTTCGGCATCGAGAAGCTCTTCCGCGACGCGGCGATCTTTCTGCACATGGACGCGACCGTCGACATTTCACGCTTCAAGATCGTCAAGGCCATGTTCCCCGATACCGCGGGAACCTACGCCGGACCCGAGCAATAGGGACGAATGTCCAAGGAATAAAATTCCGGTCCGGCCTGTTTACCGGGGATCGCTGGAACTCTATCCGGCTGGGGGAGGACACGTGAACAAATTCAGTCGGTTATTGCTTTGCGGCACGCTTGCCTTGGCCAGTGTCGCCGCCAACGCGCAGACCAATATCCGTGTGCGCGGCAGCATCACCAGCTTCGACGGAGCCGTGCTTTCCGTGAAATCGAGCGAGGGCAAAGAGACGGCAATGCGCATTGACGAAAAAACCGTCATTGTCTACACCCAACCCATTTCAATCGAGGAAATACGTTCGGGCGATTTCTTGGGCGTGACATCGAGGAAGAATGACGACGGCACGCTTGCGGCTTTTGAGGTGCGCCGGTTTCCCAAGCCCCTCAATCCCGGCCACCGGCCCTTCGACGGCCGCAGCGACCAGACCATGACCAACGCGACGGTGTCCGCGACGGTCCAGTCCACCAGCGGCCGCGAACTGACCCTCACCTACGAGGGCGGCTCGCAGAAGATCGTGGTGTCCAAAAACGCGGCGATCTCGATGCTCGTCCCGGGAGAGCGCTCGCAGCTCACGCCCGGCTCGATCGTGAACCTCACCGCCGCGCCCGGGGATGACGGCAAGCTGACCGCGTTGCGCATCCAGGTCGGCAAGGGCGGCGTCTAGAGCCTGTCTCAATCATATCCGCGCGATGCGTTGCGGCCAAAACGGGATGGC
>CAYIRZ010000300.1:0-4125 GCA_964365845.1 uncultured Streptomycetaceae bacterium | reverse complement strand
GCGGAATGGTGGACCGCAGGCACCGCCCCCGTCCTCGACGTGCTGTCGGCGAACGACCCGCTCTCGCCGCCGGACAGCGTAACCTGCTATCGCGACCAATGGGGCGCGGACCGGGTGGAGATCGTCAGCATCCATAACGCCGCCCACGCGCTGCTGCCCGAGCAGCCGGTGGAAGTCGCGGAAGCGATCATCGGTTATATGAAACGGCTTCCGGAATAAGGCCCCCGGCCCGCCTGCAATCGCGGTAAACTTTTCGGGCCAATATCCACCCGCCAGAAAAACAAGTGGCCATTCCTCCCACCCCGACATCCCGGCTCGATCTCACCCGTTTTCTGCACCCGCGCGGCGTCGCCGTGATCGGCGCCTCCAACGATCTGACGCGCATCGGCGGCCAGCCGCTCAAGCTGCTGACTGAGTTTGGCTACCAGGGCAAGGTTTATCCGGTCAACCCGAAATACAGCGAAATCAAAGGGCTGTCCTGCTATCCCGATATCGGCGCCGTGCCTCAGCCGTGCGACGTCGCGCTGATTGCGCTGTCCGCGCCGCTGGTGCCGAAAGCGATCGCGCAATGCGGCAAGGCCGGGGTGCCGTTTGCCGTCGTGCTTTCCGCCGGTTTCAGCGAAGTCGGCAGCGAAGGCGCGGCGCTGCAGGACGAATTGCGGGCCGCGGCACGCAAGCACAAGGTGCGCGTGGTCGGCCCCAACTGCCTCGGCATCATGAACCTGATGGACAACGCACGCATCGGCTTCGGCGGCACCATGCAGTTGAAGACACTGACCCCCGGCCCAATTGCGATGGTGACCCAGAGCGGCGGTTTCGGCTTCGGCGTGGCGGCGATCGCGTGTTACTACGGGCTGGGCTTCAATTACATCATCTCCACCGGCAACGAAGCCGATCTCACCATGCTCGACTGGATCGCCGATCTGATCGAGCGGCCCGAAGTCGAGATCGTCACCGTCTTCATGGAAGGCATTACCGACGGCCGGCGCCTGATCGAAATCGGCGAGCGCGCGCTCGAACTCGGCAAACCTATCCTGATCTGGAAAGTCGGCAATACCGAAGTCGGCAGCCGGGCGGCCATTTCGCATACCGCGCGCATGACGGCCGGCTACGAGCTTTACCGCGCGGCGTTCCGGGGCGGCGGCTTCATCGAAATCCGCGACGTCGACGACCTGATCGACATTTGCAAGATGTTCCGCACGCGCAAGCTGCCGGCGGGCAACCGCGTCGCGGTGCTGACGCTGTCGGGCGGCGCCGGCGTGCTGCTCGCCGACCGCTGCGTCGAGCACGGCCTCGAGCTGCCGAAGCTGGCGGCAACCACCACGGCAAAGCTGCGCGAAATCATGGTGTCGTTCGCCTCCGCCGACAATCCGATCGATGCCACGGCGCACGGCTACAACGACAATTTCGCCTCCTACAGCCGCACCATCCGCGAAGTGCTCGCCGATCCTCATATCGACATGGCCATCGCGCGCGTGCCGCGCGGCCGCGCGGCGCGGCCGTGGGCGGAAGGCCTGATCGCGGTGCTGCAGGATACCGCCAAGCCGCTGGTACTCAACTGGCCGACCGCGCCCGACGACAACGGCGAGGTCATGCACTACCTCGAGCAAAACAACGTGCCCTGCATCCTCGCTCCCGGCCGCGCGGTGCACGCGCTTGCGGCACTCAATGAGTTCGCCGGGAAAAAACGCGCTTACACGCAACGCGCCGGGCGCTTGTCGCCAAGGCCCGTCACCCCGCGGAAACTCGACCTGCCGCAAGCCGCGGCCACGCTGGGCGAGCATCGCTCGAAACAAGTGCTGAAAGCCTATGGCGTGCCGGTGGTCGAGGAAGTGCTGATGCAGGCCGCCGACATCGAAGCGCTCACCCGCTGTTCGCTGCCTTTCCCGCTCGCGGCAAAACTGGGATCGCACGATATCCCGCACAAGACCGAAGCCGGCGTGGTGCGGCTCAATATCCGCGACCTCGACGGCCTCAAGCACGCGGTGCGGGACATCATGGCCGCGGCAAATCATTACAAGCCGGATGCGCGCATCGACGGCATACTGCTGCAACAGATGGCGGAAGGGTTCGAAGTCATCGTCGGCGCCGTCAACGATCCCTGCTTCGGGCCCGTGGTGGCTTTCGGCCTGGGCGGCGTTTTCACCGAACTCATGAAAGACCTCACCTACCGTTTCGCGCCGTTCGATGCCGTCGCCGCCAAGGAAATGATCGCCGAAATTAAGGGCGCCGCGCTGTTATCGGGCTATCGCGGCCGGCCCGTGCTCGACACCGACGCGCTCGCCGAGGTACTGGTACGCGTCTCGCTGCTGATTGCCGATCATGCCGATCGCATCGCCGAAATCGATATCAACCCGCTGTTCGTGCGGCCCGCCGGCCAAGGCGTCGTTGCCGCCGACGCGCTGATCGTGCTGAAAGGCCAAGACTCGTAGAAACCCGAAAGCCCGAATAGACAGGATTAACAGGATAAACAAGATTACTGATCCGGCCACGAAATAATGCATGTGCCGTAGGGCGGGAATCCCTTCCCGCCAGTTTGTCGGCAAAGGATTGCCGACCTACAGATAGGCGAATTATTTTCGGGACGGCATACCAAGTAAGTTAATCTTATACATCCTGTCCATTGCCTGTCTTCGTGGCAGGTTCTGGTGAATTTATACTTTGGAAAGCTAGCCATGACCATACAAGTCACGAAACAAGACGGCATCGCCACGGTGCTGCTCAACCGTCCCGACAAGCTCAACGCGCTGTCGGCCGAGATGTATCACGAACTCGCCGACCAGTTCGAGGCGCTCGGCCGCGACGACGAAGTGCGCGCGGTGGTGCTGACCGGCGCGGGGCGCGCGTTCTGCGCCGGCGGCGACGTCGGCTCCATGGGCAACTACGACGTGGTGGCCGGCCGCAAGCGTTCGCGCAGCCATCACCGCGCCATCATCAATCTGCACAACCTGGAAAAACCGGTGATCGCGGCGATACGCGGCCCCGCGGCCGGCGTCGGCGCCAGCCTGACGTTGGCGTGCGATCTCATCATCGCCTCCGAAACTGCCTACCTGCTGATGGCATTCAAGAACGTCGGCATCCCGCCCGACGGCGGCGCGGTGTATTTCCTGACTCAGTATGTCGGCGTCGCGCGCGCCAAGGAACTGGTCTACACCGCGCGCAAGCTGCCGGCCAAAGAGGCGCACGACATGGGCATCGTGATGAAGGTCGTGCCCGACGGCGATCTCGAAGCGGAAGCAAGCGCGCTGGCGCGGGAACTCGCGACCTCCGCCACCTATGCGCTTTCGCTCGCCAAGAAACTGTTCCAGTCTATGTACACGCCGACGCTCGAACAGTTACTGGAAATGGAAATCCTCGCGGTGTGCGGCGCGCGGCTCACCCATGACCACAAGGAAGGCATCGCGGCGTTCAAGGAAAAACGCAAACCCCGGTTCGAAGGGCGCTGAACTAACAACAAGATCGAACCCAAAGACTTTTGCCGCAGAGATCACAGAGGTCACAGAGGTCACAGAGGTCACAGAGGTCACAGAGAAGCAGCATAAATATCTATTAAAAACAATGGGATAATATATATGTTTCGTTGTTTGTTTTTCCCTCTGTGCCCTCTGTGGCTAATGCCCTTTGGTTTTAACTTTTATCCGCGGTTACATCGGTCTTGGTCTTTTTGAAATACGCTCTTAATCAAGGAACGGACATGCCGGATCTCAAGCAGAACTCCCCGCTCAATATCTATATCGAGCATTGCAAAAAAGGCGAACTCGCCTACCAGGTGTGCAGCGACGACAACACGCCGGTATTTTTCCCGCGCCTGGTCGCGCCGAAGACCGGCAGCGCCAACCTCGAATGGCGGATCTCCAAAGGTCTGGGCACGGTATACGCGACGACCGTCGCCTATTACAAGAACGAGCCGCCGCTCAACGTCGCGCTGATCGATCTCGACGAAGGCTTTCGCATGATGAGCCGCGTCGAGGACATCGATGCGATGCAGGTCAAAATCGGCATGCGCGTCAAGGTGCGCATGTATCCGGGCGATGACAAGCAGCCGCCCTACCCGGTGTTTATTCCACTCTCCCCCGACCCCTCCATCCCTCTCTCCCGGCCTCTCTCCCAAAGGGAGAGAGGAGG
>CAYIRZ010000299.1:0-4126 GCA_964365845.1 uncultured Streptomycetaceae bacterium | reverse complement strand
GCACGCCGCGGTCGATGCGGTCGAGGGACGCGCTCGCACCGAACAGGCGGTCGAACACTAAGCGTGAGGTACCGTGCCCACCTGATGTACGTCCTCTCATTGAAGCTTCCATGCGTCGGCTAGGCTTGCTCTCCTAGAATGTTGTAGTTTGCAACTCATGTCAAAAGAAAAGAACATCAACATTAACGAACTCGAGGTAAAGCGCCAACGCGTAATGGCAAAGAGTGGCAATCCGACAAGCAAAGAATACGGAGACAAACTAGCAGAGCTTCTAAACGCAAAGGCCACTGCGCGCGACAACTTCGTGAACTGGATTACGGGACTGGCAACTGGCTCCATGTTTTTGGCGTTTTCAAATGTCGGTTCAGCGGCGACCGACCTTCGAGTCTTCCTGCTGCTTTCTGGACTCAGTTCATTTCTCTGTGTTCTCTCGGCAATGGCATTCAAGATACTGCTTGACGTACGGTTTAGTGCTCTGGAGCTTGAGGTATCGTTACTAAAGAATATTTGGCGAGGACATGATATTCGTTCGGAATTGGAAGAACTGATGAAGAGTCAGCAAGAGGTAACCGAGAACGAGAAGCAGAAACTACTTCGCAATATGGACGAGAGCTTAAATTACCTCGATGAGAACTACCTGAAGGAGCTAAAAAGACCGATTAACTTCAAATCGAAGCTATGGGTCTGGACATATTGGCAAACACTAGCTTTCTTCGTCGCAGGTATTGTTCTCATAGCGTTTTATTACTTGAGGTTGTCGTTGGCACACCATCCTGCCCTGTGTGTGTAAGCCCAATGACCGGTCGGGGAGATAGGTAACAGATTAGTCCGGGGACATGAGTTACACGTTTTTTGTTTCAGCCCGCGTAGGGCGCAATAACCATCGGGCATTGCGCCAGATGCTGCTATTCAGCGCAATGCGCTATCGTTAATCCAGGGTTACGATGATCAGCCAGTAGTGCTTAGATTTGCCCGGGCCGGGGAGCCATGCAGTGCTCGACCCCCGTCCGTTATTGTTATCCGGGTTTTGCTCCGTGAACTCCGTGTGCTCCGTGCGAACCACTGATAGAGGGGTATTGAAAAAATGCTCCGTGCGAACCCTGCCTCAGTGATAACGTAACTTTTTAATTCAAAAGCAATTCTTTCGGCAGCGCTTCGACTACCGCGCGGCGATAGACGACCTGGCTCATGGCGGTCTCGAGCGCGGCGGCGTTGCGCGCATCGGTGACGACCACGCCGCCCGCCAGCAGGGATGCGTTGAGCGGGATCGGGTGGGCGAGCATGGTCCACAGCGCTGCGCTGTGGCGCTCGGGCACATAGTCGAGCGTGACTTTGGCGGGCGCGGCAAGTTGTTCCGCGCCGGCGACGATAAAACTGTTGAGGTGTGTCGCCCCCGGCCAGTCGGGGCGGTAGAGCGCGATGTGCGGCAACTCGGATTGCAGGGTCGCGAGCAGGTGCGCGTAACTCAGGGGCCGCTCGAGATCGGCGAAGGTGTTGAATACCGCGACGCCTTTTTCGCTCAGGCACTGCTTCAGATCGCGGAAGAATTCCCGCGTGACCAGATAGTCCGGCGTGCCGTCGCCGTGGAACAGATCCACCACCACGACGTCGTAGCGTTGCGGACAGCGGTGCAGGAAGGCGCGCGCATCGGCCTGGTGGACGCGGACCCGGGCGGGGTCGAAGCCGAAGAACTGCTTCGCTACGCGCGGCGAAAGCGGGTCGATTTCCACCACGTCGACTTTCACGCCGCGCGCCGCAAACTGCATCGGCACCACGCCGGCGCCCATGCCCAGCACCAGCGCGGCACGCATGTCCGGGCGGTAGGCGTAGGCGAGCGCTTCCAGCCCATAGGTGTAGAACGACATCGACCGGCCGTTCGAATCGACGGTGTTCTGGATCAGGCCGTCCTGAAAGTAGATGCGGCGGAAACGGCCGGAGTCGCGGTCGGGTTCGCTTTTGAGGATTTTCACCGTGCCGAACAGCGAGCCATAGCTGGCCTCGACGCGCCAGGCGCTGTCTGCGTAACCGACCGGGCGCATGCGCCCGGTGTAGGCATCGGCCTGCCACAGCAGCAGTCCCGCAGCCAAGGCGGCAACGATCGCGGTGGCGGCGATGGTCCCGCGCGCGGCGAGCGGCGCCGGCGGTGCCAGCGCGATTGCCAGTGACAGCAGCGCCAGCGTCAGCGCCACGACCAGGGTTGCGGCGAAGTTGCTGATGTACGGGATCAGTCCGAACGCGGTGACGAGCACGCCTGCCACCGAGCCGATGGTGCTGACAAAAAACACCTTGCCGGCGCCGGCGTCACCGGTTTGCTTGTGGGCGCTTTGCAGGAAGATCGCCACCAGCAGCGGATTCATTGCCGAGGTCGCGACCAGCGGCAGGAACAGCAGGATCAGGCAGGCTGCGAAGGCGCCGAGCACCAGGCTCCCATTCGCGAGCGGCGAAAACAGATGCGGATAAGCGAGGCTGGCGGCGACGATGGCGATCGCGGCCACGGCGGGCATCAGCGCGAAACTTTGCACCAGCCGCGCGGCCGGCAGCGGCTTGCCGTCACGGCCGCCGGCGTAGCGGCCGCCCGCCCAGTAGCCGAGCGCGAGCGAAACCAGTGTGATCGACAGGATGCCGGTCCAGATGTAAAGGCTGACGCCGAAGTAGGGCGTCATGATGCGCGAGGCCAGCAGTTCGAGAGCCAGGATCGCGCCGCCGGAGATGAAAATGATCGCGTAGAGCAGTGGCATAATGAACGATCGGGTATAATTCCCTAGGAGTTTGTCGGACTCGGGTTCGACACGTAATGTTTCTTTATTAAGCAGCCTGTCACCCAGGCATCGATTAACAGCGACTCATTTATGCTACGCGTTCCGGTGAATGGGGCCAAGTCCGACAGGCTGCTGGCAAAGGCGCAATCTACCAGAGTTGAATGAGCGAGGCGAGCCGGGAATGTCGAGGCGGGCGATGTTGCCGTGCAGGACCGTAAAATCAGGGTGACGCGTCCATAATATAGTGTCGGATGAGGGAGGATGGGCCGTGCAGCGAACTTCACATCAAGGCGTTGCGGATATTTTCTTTGTTAATTTGAAGCGCCGATCGGGCCGTGCTGCGATGACGTTGCTGGCCGGCGCCTTGGCCACCGCTGCCGCCTGGGCAGCGGATCTCAGCGTGCCCTATGTGCCGACGCCGCAGGAAGTGGTCGAGCGCATGCTGGAGATGGCCAAGGTTTCCAAAAGCGATTACCTGATCGACCTGGGTTCGGGCGACGGGCGCATCGTCGTCACCGCGGCCAGGAAGTACGGCACACGCGGTTTCGGCGTCGACCTCAACCCGGTGCGCATCGCCGAAGCCAATGCCAATGCCCTGCAGGCGGGCGTGACCGACAAGGTGGCGTTCTACCAGCGCGACTTGTTCGAGACCGATCTTTCCCAGGCAACGGTGATCACCATGTATCTGCTGCCGAACGTCAATCTGGAATTGCGGCCCAAAGTGCTCGATCTCAAGCCCGGCACGCGCATCGTGTCGCACGATTTCTCGATGGCTGACTGGAAGCCCGACAATAAAGTGCAGATGGAGGCGCGTGACAAGTACGGCGGATCGGGCGGCAACAGCGAAATCTATTTCTGGGTGGTGCCGGCCAAGGTGGCCGGCACGTGGCAATGGCAGTTGCCCGTGTCCGGAAAAAGCCAGGCCTACGAAGTGTCGCTGGACCAGAAGTTTCAGGAAATATCCGGGACCGTCAAAGTCGGCGGCCGCAGCGTGAAGCTGCTGAACCCGAAAATGCGCGGCGACCAGATCAGTTTCAGCTTCATGGTTGAAGTCAACGGCGCGCCGCTCATGCACGAGTTCAGCGGCAAGGTCGAAGACGACGCCATTGCCGGCGGGGTGATGCTCTCCGGCAGCCGCCTGCAGAGCCAGCTGGACTGGAACGCGAAGCGCACTGCCGTGAAGAAAATCGCCGGACTGGGCTTTTCCCGCTATGCGCTATCCCCCGCCACCACACATTAAACGAAATGATATTTGATACCACTGCATGTAAATCAAGCCGCACCGTCGCACGGTTTTTCAGCGCATTATTGATCGCCGGATTCGTTTCGAATTCCGCGTTCGCCCAGGATTACGGCGACACGCCGTA
>CAYIRZ010000298.1:0-4142 GCA_964365845.1 uncultured Streptomycetaceae bacterium | reverse complement strand
TTGATTATATGACAACCCATCCCGGGTCGTGCGCCGCTGTCTAGAGCCTGTCTCAATAATATCCGCGCACACGTGGATATTATTGAGACAGGCGCTAGTATCAGGAAAATTCCATAGTGACAGCGATTTCGCGCATCGCCACTTCGGCCGTATGGTGGCGCAGGGCTTCAGGATTGCTGCTGCCTTGCAGGTAGGCGCCGAGTTCGCGGCCGTGATTGACGATCGCCGCACCGAAATGGGCGCGCTCGGCCTGATAGCGTGCGAGCGCGGCCGGAACGTCATTGGCGGCCGCGCGCAGCGCGTCGGTGAGCGCCATCGCGTCGCCGGCGCCCTTGGTGACGCCCATGCCGCAGTGGGGGCGCGCGACGAAGGCGGCATCGCCGAGCAGCGCAACCCGGCCAAATGCAATCTGCGATGATTCGAGATCGAAAATCGCCTGGAAAAACGGCTGCCGCGTGCGGCGCACGACCTCGGCAAACTGCGGCGAAAGCGATCCCTCGGCGGCGCGGCGCATTTCCGACAGGACGTCGGGACGGATCAGCGGCGGCGGAATCGACATGGCGTGGCGTTTTCCCGCGGCATCAGTGCACAGGCGCGGCAGATCACGTTCTTCCCCGGCCGATCGGTACCACACGAAGTTGTAGCAGCGTTCGCCGGGACGTGTCGAATTCGTGAAGCCGGCGACCGGGTAACCCAGCATCTGTTCGCGTTGCGGCAGGCAGAACGCGAAATTCGGAAAGAGGTCGTGGTGCACGGCAGGCGAGAGGGCGGTTTCATCAGCGAGCCCGCGCCAGGCGATGTAACCGGCATAGCGCGGTGTTGCCTCGGGCGCGAGCTGTGCACGCACGGCGGAACGGAGGCCATCCGCGCCGATCAGCAAATCACCGCGCGTTTCGCTGCCGTTGGTAAAATGCACGGTGACGCCGTGGGCATCCTGGTCGAGGCGCTTGAACGAAAATCCGAAGTGGTAACGCTCGGCGGGAAACGCGGTTTTCAGCAGGATATAAAGCTGGCCCCAGGTCGTGAGCTTTTGCGGCAGCGGCAGCGTGGCGATCGCGACGCCGCTGCGGTCGAAGGTGACGCGGCCCGGAATATCGACGCCGAACGACTCGTCTATCGGGATGCCGATGCGCGCGAGTATCTGGAAGATCTCCGGGTGCGTGATGATGCCGGCGCCGCGTCCGACCAGGTCCTCGCCGGAGTGTTCGAATACTTCGACGTCCCAGCCCTGGCACAACAGAAGATTGGCGGCGAACAGGCCGCCGAGCGAGCCGCCGACGATAAGCGCGCGCGGCGGGTGTGCAGTGAATGGCATGAGCGAAGATGCCGTCAGGCGGCGCTCTGCGCTTCCGCAACGGGAAAATTGAGCTCGATAGTGACGCTGCTCGGATCCTCGAAGAACATCTGGTGCAATCCGAGTGACGGCACGGTGCGCTCGCGATAGGCGATGTCATGGCGTTTGAGCCGTTCGCGCATTGCGGCGAGATCGGTGGCATTGAACGCCATGTGGTCGACGGTGCCGGTGCCCTTGAGCGTATCGAGATCGCGATCGCCGAGATATTCCTTGAGCCCCTCCGGATCGTTCGGGTCGATGCCGATGATGTGGACCACGCCGAAGGATTCGGGATGGGGCGCGCCATTGTAGAGCCAGAGGCCGGGAAACTTGAACGGCGGCCGGAAGCCCTCCTGGAAGCCCATCACTTCGGTATAGAACTTGCGCGAAGCTTCGATGTCGAGCGTGCGGACCGAATAATGGTCGAGTTTTCCGATGGGCATGATGTTTCCTTACTGAATGTCCATCTGTTTAGCGCCGATTATTGCAGCGGCGAGAAAGCGGCAGGCATCAGGATCTTGTTTTCCTGGGCGAGCAGATGATAGTCCGCAAGGCCTTCCTTTTTGGCGACAACGGAGGGCGGCCACACACCCGCGGCCAGTGTTTTCTTCCGGGTATCGATGCGCGCATCCAGCGTCGGATAAGGCCAGATGTGAACGAATTTGTTGAGTCCGCCCAGCTCCGAATACCAGATGGCGCATACCGGCCCGAATTCCAGTCGTGCCGGTAGCGCTTTTTCCCATGCTTTCGTAAGCTTGGGCAGTTCACCCGGGGCGTAGATGTAGGTGCGCATCTCGAAATAGGGCCCCATTTTTCCGGGCTTCATCTCGGGTGAGATGTCGAAGGGAATCATGATGTCCGAGCGCATGTTCACGATGAACTCGCCGGTCTTCGGCGGCCAGGCGCCGTCTTTTACAGCCGCGGCGCGGATGCGCCCGCGCTCTTCCAGGTCTTTGTAGGGCCAGACGTGGACGATCTGGTTGAGCGGACCGATCTCGGTATGCCAGAACGCCGCCAGTTCCGAATATTTCTTCCGTTTTTCATAGGCCTCGCCGAAGCGCTTTTCGACCTCGGGCAGCGTGTGCGGTTTCAGATCGTAAGTTCTCATTTCGTAGATCATGAGTCATCCTCTCGTTAGGTATGGGCGGGGCGCATTGGGAGCCAAAGTCTACCAGAAGACACGAGTCCAACAAGCGGGCATAACGCCCTGTCATGGGCCTGCGGGCACGGTGCATGTTAACCTATGGCATCAAGCGATGCATATCGCGGAGGAACCCGGAATGCGAGCTTTTGCGGCTAGGCGGCGTTGCATCGCCGAAGCGATGCTGGGCTGGTGTCTTTTCCTGTCTATTTCGCTGGCGGGCGCCAACAACGATCCGCTGATTGGCCTTCTGAACGGACCAGGGGATGCGGGACTCGGCATCGCCACGCGCTTCGAACAGTCCCTTTATCGTGGTGGCGGCACGCGCTACGATTTTGTACCGCTCTACCTTTATGAGGGCAAGTATTTTTATCTGCACGCCTACCGGTTTGGCCTGAAGCTCGGCGAGCAGTCGGACAACCGCTTCGACATTTTTCTGGCACACCGTTTCGAGGGGTTTCCTTACGATCGCATTCCCGCAAGCCTTTCCGGCATGGCGGAACGGGAGCTGGGAATCGACGCGGGCGTGAGCTATCGGCACAGGAGCGAATGGGGCACGTTCTTCGGCGAGTTCTTGCATGACATCTCGGGAGCATCGCGAGGCAATGAGCTGCGTGTCGGTTACAACTACGAGTGGCGAAATGGCGGACTGCGTCTGCGCCCTCAGGCCATGCTGGCGGCGCGCGACTCGAGCCTGAACAACTATTACTACGGTGTGCTGCCGTCCGAAGCCGCGGCCGGGCGCCCTGCATATCAGGCGGGGTCGGGGTTCAACGGGCAGCTTGCCCTGTATGCGAGTTACGACCTCGGCCAGCGCTGGAGGCTGCTTGCCGGAGTGGCCGCCACCCGCTGGTCGGGCGGCGTGCGCCACAGTCCGATCGTGGATGACCGCGTGCAGATGTCCGGCGTCGTTGGCATCGCTTACGATTTTGCGCCAGAGCACAAGCCATGGCAGGAGCGCAGCCCGGTCATCGTCAAGCTCATGCACGGCCAGTCAACCGACTGCAACCTGCTGCCCATCATGGAACTAAGATGTGCTTCGATCCAGACGACTGACAAGACAACCGTGACGGGGGTGGAGATCGGGCGGCCTTTCATCGAACGCGTAAACGGCTGGCCGCTCGATTTTGTCGGCTATGCGGGCGTGCTTCATCACGATGAGCGCGGCCTGCAGCCCAGCTTCTGGCAGATCCAGGCTTATATGAAAGCTTTCTATTACGGATTCCCGTGGAGCGACAGGGTCCGCACGCGCATCGGTTTTGGCGCCGGCATTTCCTATGCGCAGAAAGTCCCCTTCGTGGAAGCGCGCGACCAGACGCAGCGCGGGCGCAATACCTCGAAGCTTCTGAGTTATCTCGATCCGAGCATCGACGTGAACGCCGGCGACCTGTTTGGATTACGCTCGCTGCGTGAAACTTACTTCGGTTTCGGGGTGTCCCACCGCTCGGGCATCTTCGCAACTTCCCAATTGACGGGCAACGTCGACGGCGGCTCGAATTACATCTACTCTTACGTCGAGTGGAAGTTGTAAGCTGCGGTCACTGCGGCCAGGAACTTGCCGGACCCAAGTCCGACAAGTTCCTAAGTCCGACAGGCTAGAGCCTGTCTCAATCATATCCACGTGTGCGACGGGGCAATGTGGGATGCAGTTCTAGGAGCGAGCCTGCA
>CAYIRZ010000297.1:0-4145 GCA_964365845.1 uncultured Streptomycetaceae bacterium | reverse complement strand
AAGTTTTTTCTCTGTGTCCTCTGTGTCCTCTGTGTCCTCTGTGGCTATGAACTTGGGGTTGCAACATGACTGCTGAATTCCAATGGCTCCTGAAGGGCCGCTGCTACAAGCTCGGCCACGACGTGCCTCACGCCGGCGGCGTGATTCCCAACTGGGTGATCGCCGGACGCCACTTCGAGGCCAAGGACATCGTCCCGCATCTGTTCGCGGAAACCGACCCGGGGTTTCACGAGCGCTGCAAACCCGGCGACATCATCGTCGCCGGCCGCAACTTCGGCATGGGCCCCAAGATGAACGGCTACATCGCGATGCAGGCGCTGGACCTGGGGCTGGTATGCGAATCCATGCCGTTTCTCGCCTACCGCGCGGCGATAGGCTGCGGGCTGCGCGTGATGACCGATTGCGTGAATGTGACCGGGTTCTGCGACACCGGCGACGAACTCGAAATCGATTTCAGGAACGGCTTCTTCATCAACCACACGCGCGGCCTCCGGCGCGAGTATCCGCCGGTGCCCGACTCGCTGCAGGAAATTATCGAAGTCGGCGGCAACACCGGCTGGTTGAAGCGCTGGCAGGAAAACCAGCAGCAGGCAGCGGAGCCAGCCACCGGGCGGACATAGCCCCCTGTCACCGCCTGCGTCGCCCGGGGAAGTAACATAACTAATTGTTTTAATTACATTTTTTTATTCCCTGAAATCACTCTTTTCCGCCGAGAAACTGCGTGCAGCGTATGCCCTCCAGCCGCCACCACAACGATACTGCTCAACCCATCGGCTTCCCCGTTCCGGAATGGACGCCGCCGCCAAAACCACCCCGCACGGCCATGATCGGACGCTACTGCCGCGTGGAACCGCTGGCCCCGGAGCGCCACGCCGCCGAGCTGTATGAAGCGAACGCGCGCGACCCGAGCGGACGCGCATTCACGTATCTGTTCTCCGGGCCGTTCGATTCCCTGGCCGCCTATCTGCAATGGATGAATTCATCGTGCCTGGGCGACGATCCGCTGTTTCATGCCATCGTGGACAACGCGACCGGCAAGGCGGTCGGCGTCGCAAGCTATCTGCGCATCGACGTGAAGCACGGCGCGATCGAAGTCGGGGGCATCAATTACTCGCCGCTGCTGCAACGCACGCGGGCGGCCACTGAAGCCATGTATCTGATGATGAAACGCGCGTTCGAGCTGGGCTACCGCCGCTACGAATGGAAGTGCGACTCCCTCAATGCGCCTTCGCGCGCGGCGGCGCAGCGGCTGGGATTTTCATATGAAGGCCTCTTCCGGCAGGCGATAATCTACAAGAGCCGCAACCGCGACACCGCGTGGTACTCGGTCATCGATTCCGAGTGGCCGGAACTCGAAAAAGCTTACACACGCTGGCTGGCCCCGGATAATTTCGATGAACGCGGAAATCAGCGCCTGAGCCTCTCGGCTTTGACGGCACCGATACTCAAGCAACGCGGGTAAGGCCCGCCTCAGATACGCGGCCGGCGCCGCGCCGCTTCGACGATGCGCTGGATCAGGTCGGGATATTTGATGCCGGCAAAACACTGGTCGCGGCCGAAGGTATGCGGCGTTAGATCGGGATTGGGGTTGGCTTCCAGGAACACCAGTTCGTTGTCCGGCGTCAGCCGGTAGTCGATGCGGGCGTAATCGCGCAGCTTCAGCGCATGGAAAATGCGCCGGCTGGCGTCGATGATTTCCCTGGCCACCTTCCTGCTCAAACGGGCACGCTGGAAACGGATATTCCATCGGCGCTGGTAAGGCTTGTCATGCTTGACGCGGTAAGTCGCGAGGCGCGGCGCCGCTGTACCCGGATTTCCGATCATCAGTTCCAGCGGCGGCAGCACCGCCGGCTCGTTGCCGAGCAGTCCCACGAACAGGTCGCGTCCCGCGATGAACTCCTCGCACAGCAGCGGCTCCCGGACCCGTGTGCGCACGGCGCGTACCTGACGCAGCAGCCCGCGTTCTGTTTTCACTACGGAGTTGCCGACGATCTCCTCCGAGCCGTCGCCGAACTGCGGCTTGACGATCAGGGGAAACGGCAGGCCCTGGTTGCGGGCAGGGTCGCGGCCGCTCAGGACAATATGGCGCGGCACGGCGATGCCCAGGGCGGACACGATGTTTTTCGACAGCGCCTTGTCGCGGCAGATCTGCAGACCCGCCGACCCGGTACCGGTGTACCTGAGCTTCATGATATCGAGCAGGCCGGTGATCGCTGAATCGAGCCCGCGGTCGCCATCGACCCATTCGGTCACGTTGAACACGACACCGGGTTTGAGCGAGCGCAATGCCTCGATGGTGGCGGTCACCTCCGGATTGAACGGCACTACGGCAACGCGTTCATGCTGCGCGCGCAGACACCGGAGAATATGCGATTCCATCCCCCCGCGATCGAGGACAAACTGCCCCGTCCCGGAATGCGCTCCGGTCTCCTCATCGACCAGAAGCGCGACGTCGCATCGTTTACTGCCTGATTTTTTTGACGGCATGGGCGAATTCTACTGCATGATGCAACAAGATAAAGGGCGGGAGCGATCCCGCCCTTTTCCCATGCCGCCGGCTTACCTGAAATTGGCAACCTTGCGCGCGTCGCCCGCGAGCTCGAGGATATGCATGCCGGTGTTGGCGCGGTCGACGACATAGACATAGCCGCGGTCGTCGACTTCGACGTTGTTGGACTGAATTTCGATCTTGCAGCGCATTCCCTCCACAGTCTTCACGCAGCGCTTGTCGGTCTTGTCGGTAATCGCCGGGATGTAATAACCGATCTCCTTCGGACTGTAGGGATCACGGATGTCCAGCGCGCGCACCCCGGCGTTGAACCAGGTCACGAACAACACGCGCCTGGCATACATAGCCGGCTGGTTCTCGTTCGAGGAATGCGCGCCGAAGCGCCCGCCGCGCGAACAGAAGTTGCCGCTCGCCTCCGGCACGTTGTAGTTCGCCACCGGGAACGGTTTGGTCTCGTTCGTCACGTCCACCACGAAAACCAGTTGTCTGGCTTCGTCCGTGCACTCGTTCCTGAGCGCTTCGTTGACGATGAACACGAAGTCGCGCGTCTTGCCCTTTTCGTCCCTGGCGAACTCCGCCATCTCCACGCCCAGCACGGGCAGCGTGGTATGGGCGCCGTTCCAGGGCGACAACTCGATGCGGGAAATCTGCGGATAAAGCAGGTTCTCGGGTGTCGGCTCTTTCGGACCCTTGAGGAGTTTCTCGCGGTCAACGATTTGCAGCACGCCGTCGCGGTTCGTGCCGTAACCGAAATAGACGCGGTTGCCCTTGGGCCCGGTCGAGATCGGCCCATGCAGGTCGTTCGGTACCGGCCCCTGCGCGCCGGGCTGCTGTCCCGGCAGGCCGAAGTTGCGTATGAATACCGGTTTCAAAGGGTCGGACAGGTCATAGACCTGCGTCAGGCGGCGCACGCGCCAGTCCTGCACGCCGGAAATCAGGTACGCGATACCGGTGTCGCACTCCCACCAGTTCTTGTGCGTGCCCCTGAGCTTGTCGACCACGGTCACGAGCTTGACGGGCTTCTCGGGAGCCGTCACGTCCCAGATTTCCTGCGCGGAATTGCCGAATGTACGCAGCAGGTAGACCTTGTTGCGGTCGGCCCTGGGCAAATCTTTGCCATTGCAGACACGCACCATCTGCGCGCCGCCGGCTTCGCCCTGTCCTGCCTCGCCCGGAATGTGATGCAGGTATTTCGGGGTCTTGGGATCGGTCACATCGATGATCGAAGTGCCATTGGCTTCCTTCGCGCCATTCAGCGGATTGACCGACGTGCCCCCGTGGTGGCCGACGTAAGCAATCCATCTGCCGTTTTGGGCGTGGATCACCGGCTGATAGGCGCTGCGCGCCTGCAGATCATTGTGGCCGACCAGATCCATGTTCTTATTCTCCGCCTGCCGCTGCGCATCAACCCCGCTTGCCGCGGCAAACAGCAGCAGGCCTGCCGCGAATAAAACACCGATTTTGTTCACGCAAACCCTGTGGTTCATTTTTCTTCTCCCAAAAAACGCCGCATCCCTTTACCGGCATGCGGCGCGTGGCGCTCCCTGATTTTGCCTAGAAAACCTCTGATTAAGTCGTCCCCGCGAAGGCGGGGATCCATAGATGGACGCCCCAGTTTGTCAAGCGATCACTCGAT
>CAYIRZ010000296.1:0-4169 GCA_964365845.1 uncultured Streptomycetaceae bacterium | reverse complement strand
CAAGGCCGAAGCCGCGGGCGTTTCAGTCGACGAGCGCGGCTACATTGCGGTCGACAAGCAGTTACGCACCAATGTGCCGCACATCTACGCGATCGGCGACATCTGCGGCGAGCCGATGCTCGCGCACAAGGCGACGCACGAAGGCAAGACCGCCGCGGAAGTGATTGCCGGGCACAAGGCGTTTTTCGACGCGCGCACCATTCCCTCGGTTGCCTACACCGATCCCGAGATCGCGTGGATGGGACTCACCGAAACCCAGGCCCAGGCGCAAGGCATCGAATACGAAAAAGCGGTGTTCCCGTGGGCGGCAAGCGGCCGCGCATTGGCCACCGGCCGCGACGACGGCATGACCAAGCTCCTGTTCGACAAGAACGACAAGCGCCTGCTGGGCGCGGCGCTGGTCGGCGTCAACGCCGGTGAACTGATCGCCGAGACCGTGCTCGCGCTGGAAATGGGCGCGAACGCCACCGACATCAGCCTCACCATACACCCGCACCCGACGCTGTCGGAGACGGTGTTCTTCGCGGCGGAAATCGCGGAAGGGTCGATCACCGACCTCTACCTGCCCAAAAAATAGCTCACACCCCCCTCATTGGACGTCATAGTCATCGGCGCGGGCGCGGCCGGAATGATGTGCGCCGCGCAAGCCGGCCAGCGCGGCCGCCGCGTGCTGCTGATCGAGCATTATCACAAGCTGGGCGAGAAAATCCGCATCTCCGGCGGCGGGCGCTGCAACTTCACCAACCTGCACTGCACGCCGGAGAATTTCCTTTCGCAAAACCCGCATTTCTGCCGCTCGGCGCTGGCGCGCTACACGCCGCAACATTTCATCGCGCTCATCGAGCGCTACCGCATCGCCTACCACGAAAAAACGCTCGGCCAGCTGTTCTGCGACGGCAGTGCACAGCAGATCATAGACATGCTCAAAGACGAGTGCGACCGCGGCGGCGTTGAGTGGCGCATGCCGTGCGAAGTGCGCGAAGTAATGCGTGAAGGCAATACGTTCATGGTGACGACGGACCAGGACACGTACCGGGCACGATCCCTGGTCGTGGCCACCGGCGGCCTGTCGGTGCCCAAGATCGGCGCCAGCCCGTTCGGCTACCGCCTCGCCGAACAGTTCGGCCTGAAAATCGTTGCGCCGCGCCCGGGGCTGGTGCCGCTCAGCTTAGCCCCCGCGACGCTGGCGCGCTTCGGCGATCTGTCGGGGATTGCCATCGATGCGGAAGTCTCGTGCAACGGCGGACGCTTCCGCGAGAACCTGCTGTTCACCCATCGCGGCCTTTCGGGCCCGGCGATCCTTCAGATATCGTCCTACTGGCGCAGCGGCGACAGCATCGAAATCGATCTGCTGCCCGGCCGCGACGCCGAAGCCTGGTTGCTGTCGGAGCACTCCAGCCGCATGCAGCTCGACAGCCTGCTCGCGCAGGCGCTGCCCCGGCGCTTCGCGCAAAAGTGGTGCGCGGCGCACGACAGCATCAAGCCGATCAACCGGTTTTCAGAAAGCGCGCTCAAGGCCCTGGCGCGCGGCCTGCATCACTGGCGGGTTCAGCCTTCGGGCACACTCGGTTACAATAAGGCCGAAGTGACCCTTGGCGGCGTCGATACCGACGGCCTGTCGTCGCAAACGATGGCAGCCAAGACCGTGCCCGGCTTGTTCTTCGTCGGCGAGGTGCTGGACGTGTCGGGTCACCTTGGCGGCTTCAATTTTCAGTGGGCTTGGGCGAGCGGGCACGTCGCAGGACAAGTCGCCTGAGCGCGCGCCACAGCGACATACAAAAGGAAATCAATGCAGATCTGGGTCGATGCCGATGCCTGCCCCAACGTCATCAAGGAAATCCTGTTTCGCGCGGCCGGCCGGCTGGGCGTTGGGCTGACGCTCGTCGCCAACAAGCCGCTGCGCATCCCGCCCTCGCCGCATATCCGGACCGTGCAGGTGCCCGCCGGTTCCGACGTGGCGGACGACAGGATTGCCGCGGAGATGCAACCCGGCGACCTGGTGATCACCGCCGATATTCCGCTCGCTGCGGAGGTGCTTGAAAGAGGCGGCCACGCGCTCGATCCCAGGGGCGGGCTTTACACCCGGGACAACATCGAGGAAAGCCTGACCATGCGCAAGTTCATGGACGAGCTGCGTGGCAGCGGCATAGAAACCGGCGGTCCGCCGCCGTTCAGCCAGAGCGACCGCCAGGCCTTTGCCAATCAACTGGACCGCATCTTGACGCGGCACCACCAAACGGAGTCTGATACAGGAAACCACAGGAATAAACCGCAGCATTTTCAGAAAGGATGACCACTTGGCAAAGCCAAATTACCAGTATGAGAAGCGCCAGAAGGAATTAGCAAAGAAAAAGAAGCAGGAGGAAAAGCGTCTGCGCAAGCTCGAACAGGGCGCTCCGCAGCCAGAGGATAATCCGGATCAGCCTTCGCCCGCGGCTGCAGAAACACCGCAGAACGACGCTTCCTGATCAGAAAACCGGCGGGAGCAGACTGCCCGCCAGCGGCGCCGCGCCTGCTACAGCCCCTTGGCCAGCGCCACGATGACGTTGCCGTCTTGGCTTTCCACCTCGACCGCGTACTGCCGCGTCGCATCCACATCTTCGATTCCGCGGTGGCCCTGGGCGGTCTGCCCTGCCTTGGGCCACACCAGAAACCCGCGCATTGGCACGCCGCGCTTGATGGCCTCGCGAACATTGGCGTGGTGACGTTCGCCCGTGGTGCGCTTCAGGTCACCGTCCTCGCACAACATGTAGCGATAGATGCCGCTTTCCACGCGTTTCAGGCGGTCCGACCACAGCGTGACCCAGAGGGTAGCGCGATCCGTGCTCCACCTGGACAAATCATAGCGTGTGCCGGCCACGGCGCCCAGACTTTCCCACGCTTCGGTAATTTTCGGTTTCATACTGCGCCCTTCGGATAAACGACTATTCTAGACCTTCCCGGGCTTCAGTTGTTGATAAAAGCGTGCTGAGAATAAGGCCAATAGCCGCAACCATACCGGAGCCCGTCTCAATAGCATCCGCGCGATGCGTTGCGGCCAAAACGATATGGACTGCCAGCAGCCTGTCGGACTTGAGCTTTTTGAGGCGGTGTGTCGACACCGAATGGGCTCTTGATGCAAGCCGGGGCGACAGGCTGCTAAAAACAAAACCACCCCACTTTTTCTGAACAATGTTTAATTCCACAGCCGTTTCACCCCGGTCAACGCGCAGGAACGACGTTTCGGTGGTTTTTTGATGACACTTTCGTATTCTTTTCCACGGCGGTTTTGCGTAAGGAACTTGTCGGACTTGGGTCCGACAAGTTCCTAGGCGCTCGGCGCCCCTTCCCGCACCGGGTACTGGGATTCATCGGCATCACGGAAATCCCGAAAGCCCCCACCAGAATCCGGGTCTTACCGCTTGAAATCGCAGCGCTTTTCACCCTCCAAACAAAGGCGTAATATAGGCGGGAATACTATGTCAGTTATAAACCGTTTTCAGGCTCAGGTGTTGTACGTTTCGTCCAGTATCGCCGCGCAGCAAAGAACGAGCAGGCGTAACGGAGGAAACGTTTGAAACCCACAGATATCCAGCACCCCGACTATTTCCACAAAGTCGTCGATTGCCAATGGGCCTGCCCCGCCCATACGCCCGTCCCTGAATATATCCGCTTGATCGCCGCAGGCCGCTACAGCGATGCCTACATGGTCAACTGGCAGTCGAATGTTTTTCCCGGCATTCTCGGCCGCACCTGCGACCGCCCCTGCGAGCCGGCCTGCCGGCGCGGGCGCGTCGAGGAAAACAATGGCGAGAAACCGGAACCGGTGGCGATCTGCCGCCTGAAGCGCGTCGCCGCGGATAACAAGGACAATGACGAGATCCGCAGCCGTCTGCCGAAGGCGCCGCAACGGAAAAACGGCAAGCGCATCGCGCTGATCGGCGCCGGCCCCGCCTCGCTCACCGTCGCGCGCGATCTCGCGCCGCTCGGCTACCAGGTCGTGGTGTACGACGGCGACCGGCAGGCGGGCGGCATGATCCGCACCCAGATCCCGAAATTTCGGCTCCCCGAATCCGTGATCGACGAGGAAGTCGGCTACATCCTCGACATCGGCGTCGAGTTCCGCGGCGGGAGCCGCATCGACAGCCTCAAGCAGCTGCTCGCCGGGAAATACGACGCGATTTTCGTCG